>SFMP01000146.1 GCA_004554395.1 Myxococcales bacterium
GACTCAAAAGGCATTGCTCACGCCAGAGACGAACAGTCTCATGATTCCCGACATGGGCTTGACGTTGAGCTATGGCGAACTCGTCCTCGACATCTTTGGTAAATTGATTCCCGATGCTGTCGAAGACGGCAAACTCAAATTGAATGGCATTATCAACTGTGGCAAGTTGCTTGGCATTAAAGAAAGCGGTATCAAGATCCCCATCGTCAATATGACGATCACACCTGACGAAATCAATTTCGTTTGCGGCATTGGTTTGAAATTCCTCGATGATAAAGTCGTCGATTTTGCCGAACAACAATTCATCAATACGAATTTGAATTTGTCGGGGAGTGCTGAACTTGCCAACGATGGGTGCTCGGATAGCGTCAATGGCGCTTGTTATTCCGATTCACTCAAGAATGGTTTGTGGTCTGGCAAAGGATCGATGAGCGGCAAGCAAGCTGCCATTACAGGCGTTTGGGCTGCTGGCAAGACGAAAGATTCCGTGCCCGAGTTGACTTATGGCGATAAGACGCTCGATGCTTATATGGCTGAACACAGCGTTTGCCGCAAAGTTTTGAGCAAAGACGAAGATAAGATCGAAACGACGAATCAAGCTTGCTTGGGCGGTTCGTTCGACAATCCTGCCGGACGCGTCTCCAACAACAAGTGTTCAAATGATGCTTGTAAAGGTCAGGATGGAATCGTCGTTTGTACGAAAGAAGGTGCATTTAATGCGCTTTATGCTAGCGCAAGTGCTGCAGAGATTATCAAGGCTGCCAATAAGGCTTGTCTAGGTAAGACACAGGGACCTTGCACAACGAATCCAGAAATTATCAATGGCGGCAACGGTTTGACGAATGAGGATTGCATAGATCATTATAATGATTACAAAGAACAATGCGACAGTAATCCGTCGATAGCTGTCGGTGCAGACGAAACTGGGAAGATTGATTATATCGTTGCCAATTGTTGCGATTTACTCGGCGATGACCAGTCGAAATGCAGTTCATCAACTCATGATTGTGTTCCCGATAAAACGGATGGAAACACTTATCTGTGCGGTAAAAATTGGAAACAAACATGCAGTACAAGACTGTGCTCAGGACAATGCAATACACCAGCGTGTGTTATGAATAGCGAAGTGACGAATTGCAAAGATGTCGATGATTCTGGAAATGAAGTCGTTGCACCGAAACCCGCTGTCATCGTCGCATCTTGGAGATTCGATGGCGTGAGCAAGACGAATAAACTCGATGAGGCAATGGAGAATGCGACTTACGAAGGTGCCAACACGGGAACTCTGAAGCTTACGTTTGAAAATCCATGTACTGAAAAAGCGTCGTATAAGCTCGTCACTGGATCTGATGGTGCTCTCGGTGCCATTGGTACCGATGCGAATGCTTCGGATTGTAAGCAGAGTAGTGATCTCAAGAAGGGCTATTTGAAGATTAGCGGTAACGTCGATAAAATGGAAATCACTCGTGTGACGTTTAACGTCATGGGGGTTGGACGCAAAATCGTCTTTGGAGAAGGTGATGAGATTGATCAAAAGTCGAATTTGACGGCGACATCCGACGCGGCTTGGCAGAATATGTCGATCGATATTGAAGATGGTAAAAACTTGAATGTCTACATCGCGCCTGCATTTGATACCAAGACGCAAGAAACGTTCGATAAACTCATGCGCATCGATGATATCGTGATTTATGCACGGGAATCCACGACAGAGCCTGAGTCGGCGCCGACGCCAGAGGAAGAAGGCGATAATGAACCCGTCGGTTATTAGGATTGGTTCTCGTCACTAAAGCCCAGAAATCCCCTCGCCCTCTCGGGCGCGGGGATTTCGTCGTTTTTGGTCTTCTCGTGGCGTGTAACTGTGCTATGAGAGCGATGCATGCGTGGGAGAAGGCGCGTGAGTTACGATAATGAGAGAGAAGGAGTTTAAGAAATGGGATTTCGCGTGATATCTTTAGATGCACTCGATGTGTCGAATCGCAATGCGACGGTATTGGCGACGGGTAAGCGCGTCGAATCGGTTTTGGCGTCGCTGGGTATCGACGACAATTCGAAGCAGGTGGCGCGTGCCATGTTGGCGGCGAAAGAAAAGTGCTTTACGTTGTATCGCACGGGGGCGGAGAAAGATAGCAGTGGGGCCGATGTCGTATGGCGGCTTTCGGTCGTCGTGTTGAGCGAGCAGAAGTCGCGGCACATGCCGTTACAAGACGTATTTGGAGCGAGAAAAGCTTTGAATGCCAAGTCGTTTGCCAAAGATGGTGCTTTTGTCGTCGCGCTCGACGACGATTCGGTCGAGGCGTATGAAGGCGTCGTGGCGGCAATATTGCGATCGAAGCCGACGTATAGCAGAAAGACGGAAAAGAAAGATGGCGAGTTTGATGCGTGCGATGGCGATAATGCGATAGCGATTGCCGATGATTTAGACGAGGCGTCGATGCGTCGACTCGGTGCAATTGCCGAAATCGTGCCGATGGTGGCGCATTGGGTCGATATGCCAACTTTGGAGCTCGATACCGAAGAATTTGCAAAGATTGCTCGAAAAGAAGCAGAAAAATTGGGCATTAGAGTCGAAGAAATCAGAGGGGACGATCTTTTGTCGCGGGGATTTGGTGGGCTCTATCACGTGGGCAAGAGTGGCACGGCGGCGCCGTGCCTCGTATCACTCGAGTATCGAGCGGCAAAAGCTCGTCGCCGTATTGCATTGGTGGGTAAAGGGCTCGTTTACGATACGGGTGGTTTATGCCTCAAGCCGCGCGAGCACATGTCGACGATGAAAGGCGACATGGGTGGCGCGGCGGCAGTCTTGGGCGCGGTTTTGCTCGCGGCGAAGACGGGGCTCGACTGCGATGTGACGGGTATTTTGTGCATGGCCGAGAACGGAATTGGTCCCAATGCGCTACGCCCCGACGATGTCATTACGTTGCACTCGGGTTTGACGGTTGAAATCAACAATACCGATGCCGAAGGTCGGCTCGTATTGGGCGATGGGGTTTCTTATGCGAGCTCGCATTATTCGCCCGATCTCATCGTCGACGTCGCGACGTTGACGGGAGCGCAGTTGATGTGCACGGGCAAACGGCATGCAGGGCTTCTGGCGCGAAGCGAAGAGCTCGAGAGCGCGATTGTCGAAGCGTCGCGAGCGTGTGGTGAACCCGTGTTCCCGATGTTGTATGCCCCCGATATGTTGATCGAAGAGTTCAAGAGCGACGTTGCCGATATGAAGAATTCGTGTAAAGATCGGATGAATGCACAATCGTCTTGTGCGGGGCATTTCGTCGAAAAGCACCTCGCTAAGGAATATCGCGGGGAATATGCGCATATCGATATCGCGGGCCCAGCTTGGGATGGCGAGCGAGCGACTGGTTACGGTGCAGTATTGCTCGATGCGATTTGTCGTCTTGCCAAAGCGTAAACATTTCAGGAATACCCATTCGAATGGCAAATCCCATGATATGCCCTTATGAGAAATCGGAGAGATCGATAGGTTCAGAGGTATCGCCGTTCTTGAAATTAGCGTTTGCTCTGTAGTCAAATGCCGTGCGTATTGCCGAGAGGCAATAGCACGGCAGCGTAGCCGTATTGAGCGCAGCGAAATAGGCGTAGCCGCGTAGCCGTATTGAGCGCAGCGAAATAGGCGTAGCCCCCAAAAAAAAGCTTGCGAAGGTGGGGGGATTAGGGGGCGAAGAGCGAGCGGAGGCGTTCGATGGCTTTGCCGCGGTGTGAGACGGAGAGTTTTTGGTCGCAGGTGAGTTCGGCGAATGTGGTGTGCGTGTCGTCGCTGAGGAAGAGAGGGTCGTAGCCGAAGCCGGCGGTGCCGCGTGGGGCGTCGAGGATGGTGCCGTAGGCGTGTGCTTCGAAGGCGATTTCGGCGCGAGCGATGTCGGCGATTGGCGCAGAGGCAGGGCAGGGTGTGCCGGTGGCGTTGTAGAATTGTGCGGCGGCGCGGAGTGTGGGCGATTCGAGGGTGGTTTGGATGTCGGTGGGTGCGACGATGACGAGGCAAAGTGCGCATGTGAAGTGAGCGGTGCGTTGTGCGGGGGGCGTTTGTGCGAGTGCGCGAATGAGTTTTCGGTTGTTGGCGGCGGTGCGGTCGGGGTCGGGGTCGATGTCGGGTGGGAGTGTGGCGTAGCGCGCGCTGTAGATGCCAGGGGCGCCTTGGAGTGCGTCGACTGAGAGGCCGGAGTCGTCGGCGATGGCGTTTTGTGCGAGTGCGGTGGCGAATGCGCGGGCTTTGATGCGGGCGTTTTCGATGAAGGTGGAGCCGTTTTCGTCGACGTCGAGTGTGATGGGTGAGGGCGAAATCTGAATTGAAGTCAGTGCTTGGGCGAATTCTTGTGCTTTATGCGAATTTTGTGAGGCTAGTATGAATTTCATGCAGTTATCGAGGTGGCGTTGGTGGGCGAAAAAAAATCCCAGCCGGTGGGCTGGGATGAAAGATTAACCGAATGCTTCGGGGTCGATGTCGTCGGGGGACTCGCCGTTGAGGTCGATTTCGCCTTCGTATGAAACGAATTCGTCGTCGTCGTTGCGGGTGAGTAGCGTGCCGACGGGCATTTCGAGGAATGGAATGACGTCGGCGGAGTAGTTGACGATGAGGTTGATGTCGAGGATGCCGAAGTTGGCGGGATTGGTGACGTAGTCTTCGGGTTCATCGCCTGCGAAGAAGCGCCAACCGGTATCTTGTGGCGATTTGGGTTCTTCGCGTAGCATGACGCTGATGCGGTATCCTTCGACGAGGATGCGGTCGGAGGCGACGGCGTTCATTCCGAGGTAGGCGTCGGGGAGTAGTCGTTCGATTTGGTCGGAAGGAATGGCGAGTTGTTTGTAGTTTTGCTCGCACCAAGCGTTGAGCGCCCAGACGCCGTCGTTGAAGAGTTTTGAGACGATGCGCATGTTGATGTCGAGGAATTCGGCGAGGCCGTCTTCTTCGAATTGCCCGGCGGTGACGAACATGTAGTAGACGGCACCGCAGAGGGCGGAGATGGCGAAATCGCCGAAATTGGCGAACATTTCGTTGCACTGTCGGCCCTCGAGGATGAGCATGTCTTCGTATTGCGACTGAGTGAGGATACCGCAGGCGTAGGCGGCTCGGATGAGCATGACGTGCTCGCCGATATCCCAAGCCAAGAAGCCTTGTTGGCCGACGAGATCGCGGAAATAGTAGGCGAAATCGCGGCTTTTTGTATAGATGAGTTTGCCGTCGTCAGAGAGCGTGTCGACGTCGACGGTAGGCGTGCCGTCCCATTCGGAGGCGAAGTCGTAGTATTCGTTGAAGGTGTGGAAGAACTCGTATCGCTGTGTGTTGAGCGTATCGGCATCTTTAATGCCGAAGACGGATTCGAGGTATTGGCGGAGTTCCTGTGCATTTTCGGGTGAGTCGCACGTGTAGTTTGGGTCGAAGCCCATGTGTTCGGGGATGCCCGGCAGTCTTCGGAACGAGGGCAAACCACTGAGAATGGTGCAGAAATTGAGAGGCTCAATGATGACCATGTCGTCTTGGTCGACTTGGTCGAGTTGTGCTGTGATTCCTGCTTTGAGAGTAGCGATCGAATCGACAATGGACTGCAATTGCTGCGAAATGGGCATCTTTTCCTCCACGAACGACGTTGAACGAAAACGTATGAATGACCGAGCTATTTTAACGCATCGTAAACTTTGATGCAATCATTAGCCGTTTCGGCGATGGAGAGATTCTTTGTCATGGCGTTGTGGCAAATGGTCTTCCATTGGTTTGTTTGGATGAGGTCGATGGCATCCATGGCGATGTTGTAGAAGTCGTCGCTGTCGTAGTTTGCGCAAGCGAAGCCGTTTTCGTGGTTGATGTTGGCATCGATGTCGACGACTGGGGCGATGTCGTTGGCCATGGCGCCGAGTGCGCGGACGACTGGAATGCAGCCGTAGTGCATGGCGATTTGGTGGAGTCGGCAGCCGCATTCGTGTTTGGCTGGCACGAACAAGATATCGGCGCCGGCCAATAGTTTGCGGATATCGGCGCAATTGGCGTCTTTGATCCAAGTCATTTGGGATTTGAAGTCGTCGTGCCATTGTTGGATGGCGTTTTCGTAGACTTTATCGCCGCGTCCGACGACGACGAGATTGACGTTTTGCGCCATGACATCGTCGAGGATATCGTTGATGAGATCGATGCCGGATTCGGCATTGAGCGCACCGATGAAGAGGGCGACGGGGCGATTTTTGAGGAGTGACAACGATTTTGTGAGAGCGTTTTTGCACGTCTTTTTGCCAGCCATATCGTCGTCGTCGTAGTTGGCGTCGAGGGCTTTATCGGTGCGTGGATTGAGTTTATCGGTATCGATGCCGAGTCGTATCGTTTCGAGGTTGCCGAGTCGGCTGAAGAGGACGCCTTCCATGCCGATATCGGAACCGACGCTTTTTTCGATGTTGTTTTTGACGATGTGATTGGGGAAAGCGAGTTTATCGGCGTAGAGATAGGCACCTTTGAGAATGCTCATTTTGCCGTAGAATTCGAGACCTTCGCTCGAGGTGAGGTTTTGCGGGAGCCCGAGTCGATTGATCCACGCCATGTCGACGGTGGCTTTGTTTTCGGTGCCGTTGAGCGTGACGACAGTTTTGGCATGATCGGCGCGAGGGGATTCGGCGCAGATCGTGCGCAAATAGAGGGGGACCATGGCGGTGAGCAAGCCTTCGCAATGGACGATATCGTATTCGACGGGTGCGTTGATCAACCACTGGCAGACGCCTTGCGCGAAGGCGGCGGTGGCAATGATGCCGGCGTCGTCGTCGAGCGAGAGGCCAGATTTGATTTCGGTGGCATCGAGGTAGAACGTGCGAACATGGGCATCGCTACGGCCTTCGAGGACGGAGATATCGCGTGCGGAGCCATCGATTTGAGCTTGGCAATGGACGAGGCGTTTTGCCAAGGGGGCGACGCCTTTGTCGATAGTATCGGTATGGGGTACGACGAGGTCGATTTGGAGGTCTCCGCGGGCATCGGAAAGAGCCTTAGTTAATTCGGCTGCGATGCTATTTTTTGAATCTAATGCAGTTGCTACGTATAAAACTCGAATCATATTTGTCATACCACTTTATAAAGATCGTACACGACGAAAGTCCGGAACGTCCGACGATGTGTGCACCATCTGACTGAAAAAACCGCAGTAGCCCACTGGGCGACCAAATCGAGCTGTATACGCTCGAATGCGTTGATTTGTCAAGCGACGGGCGCGGAGGGCTTGCGGCTGGTCGCGATATGTGATTTGGCTCGGGCGGGCTCGTGCCATCTCAATCCATTGGGGTGACGGTTTCGTTTCGGCTTTCTCGATAAGCTTTGATGCCCAGGTTCATGGTGGCGCGATCGACCGATCGGAGTTTGTAGATATCGGTATTGGAGACCCAAGCCGTTTTTCCGTCGGCGCGTTCGATGAAAGCCCAATCGGCGTTTTGGCTGATGACTTTGACGATGAGCCCTTCGGCGTAGCCGGGTTCCTCGAATGATTTGGGGTTGGGTGAGATATCGGATTTCAGGCTCGTACTATCGAGCAAGACGGCGAATTGGAGGTTTTCGGTCGATTGCCTGTTGCTGATGAGTAGGACGAGTGCGCAGATGAGCAGGAGTTGTAGCAAGATGAGGGAGAGGAAGAGTTTTTGTGGTCTTCGGTCGTAGAAGTAGGGGAGGAGGTAGATGGCACCGATGATGAGGAAAAACGCCGCCCAGATGGCGATCATAAATGTGAATAGCTCGGGTTTGGAATAGCGGTGTACGCGTTGCCAAGTTTGGAATTTGTCGGTTTTTCCGCGCACGAAGATGGCATCGGGGTATTGTTGAGAGATGTTGTATTCGACGAGGCTTTGGATCGCGGCGAGTTTTTGTCGATTGTCGCGCGATGGGGCGATGATTTCGAGTTGTTGCAGGTAGGCGATGGCGTAGCCGAACTTTTGCGCTTTGAGCGCGGCGAGCATTTGGTTGTGTAGTAAATCGGGTTGTATGACGTCGTAGCCCGCGTTTCGCATTTGTATTTCGTATTCGCGATAGAGCGTGAAAGCATTTGTATATTGTCGATTGTCGTAGCTTTCTTTTGCGCGTTTTTCGAGGGCTTGGAGTTTGGCTAGAGCGTCGTCGTCGGTTTGGTGTATCGATGGCGATGGGGGAGTTTGGGCAATCGCTCGAATGGGGAAGAGACATATACTAGCGAATAATATAATATATATATAGTATGTATGAAGTATATTAATCATAATAATGCCTCAATACACTTAACATATCGATAGCTTCTTTAGCGGTGAGGGGGATATGCGAGCTAGCCGAATTGATCATGAGCTTTTGGAGTATGGAGAATGCAACGTCTTGGTGTTCTTTTTTGATGATGACTTTGAATTGTGCAATGACATCGTCGTGGCAGACGCGAGTTTCGACATTGAAAATGATTTTTGCGAGTTCTCGTAGGCATCGGAGTTGGACTTGAGAGTTTGTTGCGCTCAGGAATGCGTCTTCGAGTTTTTTCATTTCGCGTCGTCGTGCATCTTTAGCGGCGCGTTTTTTCCGTTTATCGCGGAACGATGCCGTAAAGATGATAGAGATGAGTATGAGCGGCGGAATGAAAACATAGATCCAGAGGTTGTTGGGGTAGGGATCGGAACGAATTAAGTGGATGGGGCGAATGACGTCGTCTTTGAAAGCGGCGAGCGATATATCGTTTTGTGGAATGGACTCGACGATATTAGACGGATCGATAGTGACTTGTATGGGCGCCGAAGAGACGGTGATGTATTTGTGTTTTGCGGGATGAAACGTCACGATCGACAGGGGCGGGAGCGTGTAGGTACCGGCGGTGAGGGGGATGAGCTGGATGTGGTATTGGATCGTCGTATGCACGCCCGAGTCGTCGGCTTTTTCGGAAATTTTGTCGCGCACGAGCCCCATCGATTTGAAATTGGCTTCGAGTTTGTTGAGTTGGTAGGGGACGGGGGCGATGCCATTAGAAGACGTATTTGCCGTGATGGTGAAATAGAGAACGAGAGTTTGCCCGACGCGAGTTTGCGTGGCAGAAATCTTCGATTCGATTTGGAAGTCGCCGACGTTTGCGATGGCATAGTGTGCGGGCATGGGCTGTGGCGGGGGAATGACTTCGATAAACTTTGGCGATGAAGTGATCCATGGCTTATCGTCGAGGAATGGAATGCGCACGAAGAGCCTGGGCAATGGCAAGAGACCTGCTTTTGATGGCGTAATATAATAGGTGGCGAAAGGTTCTTTTTGATACGATTTGTTTTCGATCGAGACGTAGCTCGATCGCGGCGTCGTGCCTTCGATCGAATACCAGAATTTGAAATCGGGTTCGACGACGTCGTAGTAGACTTGTCCACGGGAAGCCTCGATATAGACGGCGTAATCGACGCGCAGTGTTTGCCCCAGATAGATCTGGTACTCGCGTGTGTCGGTTTCGATGAACATGGGATCGCCTTGTTTGCATGCTTTGGCGATGTTTCGAATGTCGTGATCGGTGTTGGCTTGAACGGAGGGCGCTGGGGCTTGAGCGAGGGCGTGCGTAGGGCTAAGGTTTGCGGCGAGAATCGCCGCGGCGAGGCCGCAGAGAAAGGGCGTTGCTTTGCTGTGATACGTCGCCATGCTACCAATCTTTTTTGGGCAATTTTTCATAAGTCTGTCCCTGGATAGGCATTTCGAGTTGTCCTTGTTCGATGTTATCGAGCAATGTGTCGACGTAGTCGCGTTCGGCTTGTGCAGGATCGAATTGATGGGCTTTTCCGTCGCCGTCGTCGGGGCTTGGCGTCGATTCGTTGCCTTGGGCGTCGTCGCCTTGTCCTTTTGGGGTTTGCGGCGTTTCGGAGGGCTTTTCGGGATCGGGTTTTGGCGTATTTTCGTCTTTCGACGGATTTTTATCGCGCTTGTTGGGATCTTGCTGTTGTTTTTCGTCGTTTTTGTCTTGCTGTTCTTGAGATTCTTTTTCGTCGTCGTTGTTGGTGGGGGGCGTGAGCATCATAAATGCGAAGCCTTGGGCACGTGGTTGCATTTCGAGCTCGATGAAGGTGTGTTTCATCATCGGCTTTTGTAGCGTGTAGTCGAGGATTTCGTGAGGTCCTCGCCAAGTGTCGGATATCTTTTGCGTCGAAAGTTCGGCGGTAAACGGCTGATTATCGGGAGGCAGTGTAATGTAGGCATCGAAGCTGAAGTCGTCTTTTGCGATGGCTTGGTGGCTGAGGACGCTCGTCGTGAGCGTTGCATTGAACAGCTTTTTATTAGCTGGAATCGTAGGTTTATATCGGACGGCATCGTTGGGGCAGAGCCATTCGGGAGGGGCAAAATAGACGTCGTCGTCGTTGAGTTTATCGACGGGGAGCGTGCGTTCGACGATGCGATTGTGTGGCGTATGGCTACAGGGGAGTGATTTGCCGATGGCAATGCTGTGTTGTATGCCCTCGGACTCTTTGGAGGCGTCGAGCGCGATAGAAATCGTATTGGGCGTATCGAGATCGTTTTCGATGAGAATATGGAGTGTATAGAAATACTCTTCGAAGGCCAAAGAACGCCGAAAAGTTCCTTTGAAGATATCGAAATAAGGAATTATCTTCGTCGAGCTATGCGGATCTATTTTATGCGGATCGATCGCAGAATCATTTGGCCAATTGGCTAGGAACGATCGGCCCGATTTGTCTTTAATGTCGATGTGGAGCGAATCTTCGATGAGTTTTGCATTGGTCGAACGCAACGATACGATGACGGATTGATGGGGTTCGAGTTCGATTTTGTAGAGATCTGGTCGCGATGGGCAAATCATCTGATGGGGAAACACGCGCCCTTGTTCGAGTTTGATGGGGATTTGGACGAGGTCTTCCGTATAGGTCGTTTCGTCGTCGTTATAGGCGCAATTTATCCACTTGTTGAAGACGGGAGTGACGCGAGCTTCGCCGTTGTCTTTTGTATAGAATTGGACGAGGTAGTCGCCGGCTTCTTCGACTTCGAAGAGGGGAGTATTGAGTTGTTGTCGCAAGAATACGAAGTCGTTTGGTGCGGGGATATCGGTTGGCTCGGGCATGGCAAAAGTCTCGATAGGTGAGCCGATTTTTTCGCCATTTTTGGGGGCTTTATAGAGGGCGATTTGAATTTGGGAATAGGGGAGTTGGCTGGAATCGTCGATCCAAAACTTGCGATCGAGGGAACGCAATTTGATGAAGAGCGACAAGATTTCGTGTTGACGTGCTTCGAAAAGGAACCATCGGCTCGTATTGGGGCATAGTGTAAATTCATCGACGATGCCGCGGAGTCCGGCGAGAGAAAGCGCCGTTTCGTATGAATTGTTTTGGGGTTCGTTAGGCGAAACGAAAGCTTGGCATGGGGTAAAGAGCATCGAATAGGTGAGGCTAAGGAGGTCGCGATGATCTTCGCCATATTGAATGAGGTGGATGAGGTGTTGGATAGCTTCTTCGATATGGTCTTTCGATGGAGGCGGGAATGGGCGCGTAGGGCACAAGAGCCCCGTCGCGATGAGATAGTGTGCCCCCATGTGGATATCGTTGGACATTTTATCGAAGAGGAGCGGGAATTGGACGAATTGCGTCGAATGATGTTCTTTTGCTTTATCGATGAGCGCCTTCATACGGGTGACGCCGGCGTCGCATTTTCCGCTAAGGATTTCGGTTGCAGCCTTATTATATTCGATGGTTTGCTCATCTTCGAGATTTTTTGCGTTTGGCAAGACGACGTCGAGATAGCGCATTGCGCCGTCGAAATCGTCTCTCGCAATCGACTGCTCGAAGATTTTGAACTGCGTTTCATCGGATTGGAAAGCCGCTTCGTTGCACGCCATGGCGGCAACGGCGATGGCATTGACGAGGCAAAGAGCGATCGTTTTTTTCGTCGAAAAGTGTTTCATCATCTATGAAATATGTTCGAAAACGTCGTCGTTTTCGGGTCGTTTTTGATTCGAACGTCGGTAGTTGAAGAGTCGCTTCGTCATGTAGATGAAGACGGGGGAGAAGAAGAAGAGCAGCATGAAGATGAATGCCGCGGCGAGGAAGAAGCCGTGGAGTGGTTCACGGTAATAGGCAGAGGCTTCTTCTTGAGGTGTCATATTGATGCGGACGAGATTCCACTTCGATAGGATTTGCGAGGTGGCCGAATTGGGCGATGTGAGGCGCGTGAAATAGCCTTGGGTACGGTTTGCGATATCTTCGAGGAAAGCCGTTTGAATACGCGATATGACGGGGGCATTTTCGTATTGCATGGGGGATTTTTTGGCATCGAGGATTTCGGAACCGTTTTCGGTGCCGACGGCGATGATATCGACGTGGATATGTCGAGCGATGAGTTTTTGAATCGTCTGTTCGATATCGTCGGAATGGTCTTCGCCGTCGGTGATGAGTAGGATACGTTTTCGGTGATCGTCGGGCAATTCATTGGGATTGTCGACGCGTTCGTCGAACGTCGACATGGCGGCGGTGAGGGCGATGTTGAGATCGGTGCCACGGGTGTTGAGCTCGGAGGGATCCATTTCGTTGAGGACGGCGACGAGAAAAGAGGCATCGAGTGTTTGTGGAATTTTGGCGACGACTTCGTGTGTGAAGAAGACGAAGCCAATTTGATCGCCGTAGCTAGAATTGAGTAGGCGGATCGTTTCGTCGCGCGCGGCGTCGAATCGCGTTGGCACGTAGTCGGTGGCGTCCATCGATCGCGATAAGTCGAAGGCGATCGTCGTACGCAAGTCGTTGCGTTGGAGGTGCGTCGTCTTTTCTTTTCCGTAGGGCTCCATGACAGCCAAGATGAGCAGAGCCAACGAGATGATGAAGAAATACGTGCGGCGACGGTGATTGCTCGTGCGCAATATGCGGAAGTTTTGCGAAACGCGTTTGCTCGTAAACCCGTATTTATCGAGCAGATGCAAGCCATATAGCGTATGCATGCGCGCCAAAACGACGCTCGTTATAAAGATGATGATGAAATTCCACAAGATCGCATATCGCGGCAATGCAAATGTGATGGCGACGATAGCGGCGAGCGATAAGACGTCGTAGGCGACGAGTCGCGAGACGACGGGTTTGATGGGTTGTCGCCTAGCCGTTCCCAGCGTATACGCTACTTCATAGAGTCGCGCACGCTTCCACAATATGGCACTCGAATAGCACATCATCGCGACGAAGAGCGCGATGAGGAAGAAGATCATGTTGGGGTTGTTCCAGTATTCGATAAACATGGCGCGGATGGGGATTTATCGCATTATGGCGTGTGCCGGACGAAGATGACGGTGAGCGTGAACGAGAAGAGCCCGAGGATGAGGGCTATTAAGGCGTAATAGAGGCTGATATCGGCTTTGACGGCATGAGCTTGGATTTCGGATTGTGCCGAGGGCTCGAGGGCGTCGAGGATATCGCCCAAGTTTTTTTTGAGATCGGCGCCATCGGCGACGCGGAAAGCTCGCCCCCCCGTTTGTAGTGCAATGTTCTCGAGGACGTCGAAATTGACGGGGAAATTCGATTCGTGGAAAGTCGTCGTTCCGCCGATATCGGTATAGCCAAAGACGGCTCGATTGTTCTTTCCGATGAGGACAGGGAAGACTTTGACGTCGTAGGCTTGTGCGGCGGAAATAGCTTGATTGACGCTGATGCGGCCGCCTTTTCGGTCGCCATCGGTGATGAGGATGATGCTCTTGGATTTCGACGTCGAATGTCGGAGGCTGGCGACGGCTTTGAGAATGCCATCGCCAATGGCCGACTGCGATGCGTTGATATCGTCGATGCGTCGCGATTTGAGTTGTTGCGATAAACTCTCGTAGTGGATTGTGAGCGGCGTGGCGATGAAGGCATTCTGAGCAAAGAGAACGACGCCAACGCGATCGCAACGCGCCGTCGATAACCCCGTATTATAACATTGTCGAGCTCTAGATTCGACGAAATCGAGCATCGTCGAACGCGCGATGTCGAATCGCGTTGGCGTGAAGAGGTTTTGTTCGTAGCGTCGATTGACTTCTTCGAGACTGAAGTCGTAGGCTTTCATCGAAGCCGACATATCGACGGTAAAATAGATGTCGATCCCCGTATAGAGAGCATTATTGGCGGCTCTGCCCTGTGGCCCTGCCAAAGCGATTGCCAGGCAGGTGATCGACAGGGCAAAGAAAGCCGAACACACCCATAACATGACGAGGCGGAACGATCGATGATGGGGCACGAGTCGCAAGTGCGAAGGCAGAGTATGCTTCGGCTTGGGCGATGAATCGTCGGGCTCGGCATCGGATGGGGTTGCGGTTGCGGTGTGCGGTTTGCGTTGGCGCGATAAAAACGACGGGAATCGATAGTATCGCGAGACGAATTTGGGGTGGAAAATGGTAAATGCAAGATAGACGGGCATAGCCGCTAAGAGCACGAGGGCGATGGGGTGCTCGAATGACTCGATGTGCAGGGCGTCAAAAAAGGAGAAGATCGAATCCATCGTTATTTCGAGCCTCCGTCGTCTTGGGAGTGGGGCGCAAATATATCGCTTTCGACGGGGCGATGCGGATTAGGCGTCCAGCCCGTGTTATCGTCGAATGCGACGTCAATGATGAGCGATTCGTCGGGCGTTTTAGGCGTTATTGCTGCCAAACCCGGTGGCGCAAAGCGCATCGGATCGCGCGGATCGATTCGATCGAGTGGCGATTGGTCGTCGCTGATGGGGTGGAATGTGGCGTATGGATCGACGGCATCGCCTGGGGTATTCGTCGAAATGGCGACGTTGGTGGCAATATCTTGATTCGCCGCGTTTTGTGCGTTTGGCGCAATGCCACCGCCTTTTGAAGAATCTTCGGTATTATTGGTATTTGTAGAAGATTCTGCAGTCGTCTGACGATCGCATTCGCCTTGTTGCGCGATGATTTGGGCGTTTTTGAATTCTTCTGAATGTGCGATTTCGTCGAGTTTTGGGGCGCATTCGCACATATCTCGCATGAGCATGATAGTCGCAGCGCGACTCGTCGGCAGATCGGTAAATTTGATGCGGTCGATTTCGTTTAATATTCGTTCGACATCGTCACAAATCGAATTATCGACGTGTTTATGGCGCAATTGCGCAACGATCTGCGGCGTCGTTCGGTTGAACGCATCGCATTCGAATAGGGCATCGATGAGTTCGCGCATGGCGAAAGCCAACTTGTCGTAGAGTGCTTTATTTTCTTCGATCGACGACGGTTCAATGTCGAGTAGCGGCACAATCTGGGCATTAAATGCTTCGATTGGGTTCATGTATATGCGTTCGGTATGGGGATGGATGGGCTTTGGATGTCGCAACAACAAATAGGCAAAGGCGATGGCGACGATCGAGATGAGAGCCGCAATGGCGACGAGAACTTCTTGAATTATCGTCGATTTCCAAGGTTTTAGTGGGATTTGCGGCGCGATTTGTTGTGACAAATTATAGGAAGGTGCGATGGCTTCGATGTCGATACGGATATTGCCCGGGTAATGCCGCCCGATTTGGGTTCCGCGCGGGTCGAATACTTCGGCTTGGAATGGCGTGGTAAAGAATATGCCGGGGCGGTCGAATTGACACGATATCGTAACCTTATGGCGTAGCGTTTGCGGGTCTTTTATCGTCGTTTGGACTTCGGGAGGCGCACACGTCATCGCATCGTGGTTGGGGAGGGCGGGGCGAACTTGGCACGAGCTATCGAGGGTAACGACGAATTCGTATGTAATGGTCGTGAGAACGCGCGATTTGTGCGTATCGACGCTCGCCGACTCGAGCGCGTAGCGGCATGGATCGGGTTTGTCGACGATGTGGTCTTTGAACGGGGGATTGGCATAGAAGTGCGCATATTCTAAAGCATCGAATTCGGCGCCGACGACTTCGTAGCCCACACATAGCCCGGGGCAAAGCACACCTATACCAAGCGCGCACAGCGCCACGATCCGTGATAATCTCCGATATCGATTGACTGCATTTGCAGGGATGGTGTGAGGCAAACGGGCAAAAATCAAACTCGATCCTCCCTAGACATGCGATGCACGTTTATTGAAAGCGCGTAAGATCGGGGGCAAGATGTCTTCGGTCGTCGAAACGCGCACCGTCGTCAGATTGAGTCGATTGAAGAGCTTTTTGAGGCGTTGCGATCGTTCTTCGAAGTTCTTGGCATAGGCATCGCGAATGCGCTGATTCGACGTGTCGCCAATGGCATACGATTGATCGTAGAGATCTTGAATGATGGCGAAACCCAAATCGGGCAGTTTCGATTCCATCGGATCGGAGATGACGACGGGGATGACTTCGTGATGATGCGCCAACAATTGCAAGGGATTGTCGAATCCTTCGTGCAAAAAATCGCTCACGATGAAGACTAAGTTTCGCCGCTTGAGAAATGTCGCCGCTTTCGACAAGATGAGCGAGAGCGAATTGTCGGGCGTATATGGAGAAAATTTCAGAGCTTCGAGAACGATTCGAACGATATTCGATTTTCCTTTGATAGGTGGAATATGCTTCAGTCCGTTTTCGCTAAACAGGAACAAGCTCACTTTGTCGTTATTTTGCAGAGCGCTAAAGGCCAAAATCGACATGGCTTCGATAGCCGTTTCGACTTTGAGTTGGCCGATCGAACCGAAATGCATGGGGGCGGAGAGGTCTAAGATGATCGAAACGCTGAGTTCGCGTTCTTCGATGAATTGTTTGACGAAGACGCCATTTTGACGCGCCGTGGCATGCCAATCGATATAGCGCACGTCGTCGCCATCCTCATAAGCCTTGCACTCGCTGAAGGTCATGCCCTGCCCCTTGAACGCCGAGTGATACGTCCCCGCAAGTGCTTCTTTGCTACGCATTCGCGTATGAAATTCGATGCGCCTGAGTTTTCTGATGAAATCTTGGACGTCCATGGAACACCCCGAAAAAGCGAAAAACACGAGTCGATGGAATCGAGTATCATAATTTGGCAAAAAATACACGTAAAACCCTGCATATTTGTCGATGGCAGAGGGGAATTTGACGAGGTGTGTGCTGCAAAGAGCATTGGGAAAGCACGTGTATGGCGATTGAATCGCGAGATTTGAGCCGTGAAGACAGCCCAAGAAAGCCGCGCGTATGCGCGCAACCTGCCGCAAGCAGGCGGCAGGGAGCACATAGCGCGGAAAGCGCGCCGTATTTCGCCAGAAATAGGCGCGCCAAGTGCGCCGTATTTCGTTAGAAATAGGCGCACCGCGGAGTCGTATCGGCGTGAGCCGATAGACGGAGCCATTGCATCATCGTGAAAAAAGTGCTTATATGCATAAATGCGAGTTTGCAAAGGGCTTTTTTTATGTGTGTAGCCCACGTAGACCGTCGTGCGCACGCAATGACGCGGTGCGTCAAATTTTTGTTGGAGAAAACCGTATGGAAAAGTTTAATTTTGGCGAGTTGCTGGACAATCTATCGGTGTCGGCAGTGACGGGATTTTTGTTCAAACTCATTGGCGTTATTGCACTTTTTGTGATTGGCTTGTGGGTGGCGAAGGGGCTGAGCAAGCTGGTGCGCAAGGCGTGTGGTCGGTCGAAGATCGACGAGACGGTGAGTCAATTTTTGGGTCGCAGCGTGTATTGGGTGACGTTGATCGTCGTCGTGTTGGCGTGTTTGAGCATTTTTGGCATCGAGACGACGTCGGTGGCGGCGATTCTCGGTGCGGCGGGCTTGGCGGTTGGTTTGGCGTTCCAAGGGACGCTGTCGAGTTTTGCAGCCGGTTTGATGATCATCTTGTTCCGTCCGTTTAAGATTGGCGATTTTGTGACGGTCGATGGGAATTCTGGGACGGTGCGGACGATTGACTTTTTCCAGACCGACCTCGTGACGCCCGACAATCGTCGGATAATCGTGCCGAATTCGAAGATTTACGGATCGACGATTGAGAACGTTTCGGCGTTTGAGAAGCGTCGCGTCGATGTGTCGGTGTCGGTGTCGCCGAGTGCCGATATCGAAGAAACGCGCAAGCAACTCGAATCTGCGCTCCAGATCGAGGGGATTTTGGAGGGCGAGCCGCATTGCGTCGTTTTGAGTGACTTGTCGGCGACGTCGGTCGATTGGAGCGTCCGCGTTTGGTGTGCGACGGGCGATTACTGGACGATCCGCGAACGCCTCGTCAATAGCGTGAAACACAAGATCGATGCAGCGAAGATCGAGACGCCGGTTCAGCGCGTCCAGGTGACGAATCGTTAGGAACTAGGTGCAATCGCAATAGTTTTTGTTGCAAGCGGGCGTTTTGTCGGGGGCGAATGTGGCACAGATTTCGGTGCATTTCGTTTCGCCCTCTTCGCCCGTACACGCCATTTCTTCTTTTGCAAGGCAAACGCAAGAGCTTTCTTTGCATGCGAAATACAAGGTATTGCCGTCATAAGATTGACAAAATGGCTCGCAGTCGTCGTTTTGCGAGCAGATTTTCGACTCTTCGCAGCCCGCGAGCCAGCCTGCCAATGCGATGAGGGCCGCTGTGAGCCATGTCGTGCGCAAAGTGCGATAGATAGATGGGCGTTTCATAGTTGATCCTTATATGATGGGTTTGTTGCGCGATTGACGACGGTGCCAAAGTAGCTAAAAAGTAGCTAAAAAGTGGCTAAAACTCGGCTGAGATTATTTTGCCCTGCGTCGTATGACTTGTAGAATGTGCTGGCGCCATGCGGGTCCGAGTTCGCGGGCGATGCCGACGACGACCGTGCAAAACCGCGATAAATCGGTGCGGAATGCGATTTGATACGACGTGCTACGCCGAGCAATGGCCTTTTCTGCCATGGCACAGAGCGTTTCTCGCACGGGGCGTTCGATGCGTCCGGCGATCATCGGCTTGAATACCAATCCGGCGATGCGCAGGCGCGTTGCATCGAATGCACCTGTTGGCGATGAATTTCGAATATTATGCAAGACTGAGTCGAAAATAGCTTCTCGCGTTGAGACCGAAACGTCGATGGCGTCTTGTTCGTCTCGAACGCCGCCGAGGACTTGCCACGTATCGGCGCAGAGCTTTTGGAGGGCGTCGGTATACGATTCGATTTCGCGTGTCGCAAATTGTGCGTAGGCGTCGTCGATGAAATCTTCGACGTAATTGGCGATGTCTTCGATGCTGGCTTTGTCGAGTTCGCGAGCGATGGCGCGGAGGAATTCTCGTTCGAATCGCGTCGTATCGTTTTGCACTTCGGTTTGGAATTGCGCCATTTGCGTTTCGATTTTTGCGATGTGTTCGGCGAGTTGTTGGGGCGATATGGCGTAGGGAGAGGCGTCGTATTGGAGTGCGAGGACGTTTCGTGCGTCGCGCGACATGTTGTCGACGAGATCGCCTATCCATTGCATGCCCGCGACGATGGGGCGCAACGCCGATTCGATGCGTCGCTCGGCGTCTTCCGATACGGTTTCTTGCGCCGACTGCGCCTTTGCCGAGAGCTCGGCACAAAACTCCGACCAGTCGCCGAACTCGGGGCGACGTGCCGATATCATATAAAATAGATCGTCGCCCAAGATGGGCGCCGTTGCACTCTCGACATGCGCACAAATCTGCAACAAATCTTGGCTTTCCAAGTAGTCGCACTTGTTGATTACCAATATCCTCTTATTATATTCAACCTTCTCTGCCAAATGCGAAATAAAATTCATCTCCGTGTGAGTGAGTGCTTGGTTGGCATCGAGAGCGAAGACGACGATATCGGCACGCGCCAGGGTTTGTTCGATGCCCGATTCGCGCAATAGCGACGATTCGTTGAGCCCTGGCGTATCGATAAATGTGCTCATGGGAACGGGGGAGGGCTGACGCAAGGCGATTTGAATGCGCGAGATGGGGGCTTTTTGCATGGCGGCAGACGTCAGTTTGACGGCTTTTTTCTTCCATTCTTCGAGCGACCATTGGGCAATTTCGGTTGCCCCCGACCACGCCGTGACGCAGTCTTTGGGGGCGTCGAAGGCGATATCGGTGTCGATTTGCGTCGTAGGCGTCATGCCGCTTGGCAAGATGGCTTGCCCGCACAAACTATTGATTATCGACGATTTCCCGTGATTAAACTCGCCGATAAAGGCAATTCGGATATTGTGGGCATTGACGATAGGGGCATAATCGCGCGCCCAAGTATCGGCCATGTCGACGAATCCCAGGTTGCGTACCGTATCGATGATTTGTTCGACGCCGTCGTTATATCGTGTAAGATTCACCGAACAAGACTCCGTTTTGAATGTGAAATCATCGCCCGCTGTCGGCAATGACTAAGCGGTCGATGATATCGATGATATCGATTAAGATTCACCGAACAAGATTCCGTTTTGAATGTGAAATCATCGCCCGCTGTCGGCAATGACTAAGCGGTCGATGATATCGATTAAGATTCACCGAACAAGATTCCGTTTTGAATGTGAAATAATCGCCCGATGCTGTCGATGTGGACGTGTGATTTCGACGTCGTCGTGAGGAAGATTTGCCCCGTGAGTTGATTGAGGAATTGGAAGAGGTTTTGATGTCGGATCGGGTCGAGTTCGCTCGAAATATCGTCGAGCAATAGGATGGGTTCGATTTGGGCTTCGTTTTTGAGGCACAAGATTTCGGCGATTTTGAGCGCGATGCAAAGAGCCCTCTGTTGCCCCTGGCTCGCAAAATATCGCGCGGCGTTCCCGTCGATGTAGAGCGTCCAATCGTCGCGATGTGGGCCGCTGGCGACTTGGCGGCGATCGATTTCTTTATCGCGCGAAGTGGCGAGGTTGGCGATATATGCGGCGCATACGTCTTCGTCGCGCGGCATTTGGGCGGCTTCGTCGAATCGGATTTCGTCGCGATATGTCGCCGATTTATAGCCAATCGCACAATGGCGATTTTCGCCAAAGATATGCGAAAAGGCCTGTGCAATAAACGGCTGGAGCCGGCGCAAGTAATCGAGCCGCGCGGCGATGAGTTCGGTGCCTAGCCCGCGCAACTGATCGTCGTATGCATCGAGTAGCGTCGTATCGGGGACTTCGAGCCGCAAAACGGCCGATTTTTGTTTGATGACTTTTTGATATTGCATCATCGGGATGAGATACGACGGACGCAGCGTAAAGACCATGCGATCGAGCATCGTCCGGCGCACCAGGGGCGGATTCTGCAACATGGCGACGTCGCTCGGGACGAATAAAATCGCCCGCAACAGCCCCAAATAATCGTTAAATTTCGATACGAGAGCCCCATTGACGTAGGCTTTGCGCGTCTTTTGAAAAAACTCGAGCCCCAATCGTAGCTGTCGATTCCCTTCGACGACGCTCGCGCTTAATACGGCGCGTTGGCCGCCAAACTTTATCAAATTCGCAATCTTTTCGTCTCGAAAGCTCTTGAGAAAAGCGAGCGCATAGATGGCTTCGAGGAGATTGCTCTTGCCCTGTGCATTTTCTCCATAGATGACGTTGAATCCCGAAGAAAATTCGGCGTGTAGTTCGTCGATATTCCGATAATTCAATAAATCGATCGATTGGACTATCATTGCGGCGTAACCTCGACGCCGTGCGTGATGACTTGCCCATCGATATAGATAGGGGCGGGCAACGGCTTGCGTGGATCGGCGACGCGTTCGCGAGCTCGTTTCTTGAGATTCGATACGGGATAGGATTCGTGCATCTCGGCGCCAAATCCATCGGTTTGATAGCGGACGGTTGCCTCGACCTCGGGTTGATGCCCGGTGACGATGAATTCTCTTGCGACCTCGTCGCCGTTTGCGCCCGGTTCGAGTTCGACATGCGGCGAACCGACGATGCCATTGGGCGGCGCGACTTTGAGCGAGAGCACGGGATGCGCTTCGATTTCGGTGTGATAGGTGACGATGACTTTGATCTTCGTATTGTCGCCCGATTCTGCCCCTTCGATTCGCAATTCAAACGGCATGAATACGACGGGGGCTTGTGAAGAATCTTCGACAATGGCTGCATCGGCAAAATCTTCTTCGGCGATTGCCCCAGAATTGCTCACTTCGTTCGGCGATTTCCGATTCGACGAGCACCCGACGATCGAGCCACAGATGGCTATGGCTAGCGTTACCCAAACGAATAATGCACGAAATTTGTTTCTCTTCATCGATCTATCCGTTTCTCTACAAAATGGCGGTCAAGTGCGTTCAAAAGATCTCAAAATTTTTCAAAATATCTCAAGCATTCTAAAGTTCTCAAAATTTCTCAAAATTTCTCAAGCATTCAAGATCTCTCAAATGCGTTCAAGATTTCTCAAAATCTCTCGAGCATTCAAGAACTCTCAAATGCGTTCAAGATTTCTCAAAATCTCTCGAGCATTCAAGATCTCTTAAAAGAATTCAAACGCTCTCGAACGCGCTACGAAATAGCAAAACAGCGGTATTCATGCCATTGAATACGCCGCCGCAATTTATCGGTCATGCGGGCTTTGTTCGCAACAAAAATCATGCGAATGCCGCCGCAATTGGTCATGCGAATGCCGCCGCAATTGGTCATGCGAATGCCGCCGCAATTGGTCATGCGAATGCCGCCGCAATTGGAATCGCGCTCAAGGCTCGCAGAATTCGACTCGGCCCGCCGTCGCATCGGTGAGGATGCGTCGAATGTCGTCGATTTTGTCGTCTTCGACGAGCAAGACGAAGCGCGAACCGCGCTCGGTATACGATTCGTCGAGTTTGGTGCATTGATTCTGACCGATGATGCCATAGATGGAATATGCATCGGCAAATGGAACTTCGAACGCGAGCGGCGATTTGGCGATGATGGGCTTTTTGGGGGCGCAACGCAAACATTCTGCCACGGTGTTGCCATAGGCTCGCACGAGCCCACCGACGCCGAGCTTGATGCCGCCAAAATGGCGCACGACGAGTGCGCACACGCCGTCGTAAGATTGCCCATCGATCGCCGCCAATATTGGGCGCCCCGCGCTCCCACCGGGCTCGCCATCGTCATTAAATCGATAAACCGCCCCCAAGCGATAAGCCCAACAATTGTGCGTCGCCGATAAATCGCTCAAGCGCGCAATGGCGGCTTTGGCGTCGTCTTCCGAGGCGATGGGCACGCAAGTGGCGATAAAAATCGATTTTTTGATTTCGACGCGAAGCGTCGCTTCGCCGCACAAACTGTACATCGGAGGTGTTTAGGTCGTAGAAAAACAAAAAAAAGCAACATTCAGGTGATGTACCCGCTTCAGAACGTACCGTTGCTGCCTTCCGACCCTGGCGGATTAACCCCTCTACGTCACATCACCTGAATGTTGCCTTCGAGCGGAGAGGGTGGGATTCGAACCCACGATACCTTTCGGGTATACACGATTTCCAATCGTGCGCCTTCGACCACTCGGCCACCTCTCCAATGTAAAAAAGCCCAAAAAAAAGGAGGAAAAGGGATTCGAACCCTTGTTACGGCAAGCCGTAAACTTGATTTCGAGTCAAGCGCCTTCGACCACTCGGCCATTCCTCCATAAAAACTCAGTCTTTCTTACGCAGTTTGTCAAAGAAGTCGCGAAGCAATCGTGCGCAGTCATCGGCTAACACGCCTTCGTCGACCTTGATCCGATGGTTGAGCCTCGGATCTTCGCCTAACGCATAGAGCGAACGCATCGCGCCTCCCTTTGCATCTCGGCACCCAAACACGACTCTATCGATTCGCGCTTGGAGCAATGCTCCTGTACACATGATGCACGGTTCTAACGTGACATAAAGCGTACTTCGCATCATTCGCCAGTTTGCCACCGACTTCGAAGCCGTCTGGATCGCCAGCAATTCGGCATGTCCCAAGACATCGTTGTCCGCCATGCGACGGTTACAACCCCAACCGCTGAGCTTCCCTTCGACGACGAGTACAGCGCCGACCGGAACTTCGCCCATCTGTGCCGCGTCTCTGGCCAACCGAAGCGCTAATTCCATATAGTGCTTATCGAGTGCAGCCATCGAACACAACATCCAGAGCAAATACACCGAAGTGGGTTCGAACCACCAACCTACGGCTTCGTAGGCCGTTGCTCTATCCAGTTGAGCTATCGGTGCAAAAGGCATACACCGAAGTGGGTTCGAACCACCAACCTACGGCTTCGTAGGCCGTTGCTCTATCCAGTTGAGCTATCGGTGCATAAATGGCGAAGGGGGAGGGATTCGAACCCTCGATACGGGATAAACCGTATACTCGCTTAGCAGGCGAGCGCCTTCAGCCACTCGGCCACCCCTTCATACGACTTCTATTTTCATCGCGTTTCGAGCTCTTGGCAAGCCCCGTTGCTCGGAACGAGCGGGCTTTTACGCTCCCTTTCGCATTTGTGCAAGTTCTTTTTTTCAAATCGTGCATTTTTTTTGCGTCTCTTACCGCCAACGCCACGTTTCCGCCGCTTTCTGCTATTTCTCTGGGGCTTTTTTCGGGTATTTGGGGGCGCCCTATTTCGCTATCGCTCAATACGGGCTTTTGTCGCCCTATTTCGCTATCGCTCAATACGGGCTTTTGTCGCCCTATTTCGCTATCGCTCAATACGGGCTTTTGGC
>SFMP01000147.1 GCA_004554395.1 Myxococcales bacterium
GCAGATGTCCATTCCCCCTCGCCATTTATGGAGAGGGGGGTGGCCGACAGGCCGGGGGTGAGGTCAGACAGGCCGGGGGAATGGTCAAAACGCCATTGATGGAGAGGCCTCCCCCAATATTCAACTAAACAAAATCGCATATAACGAACCTATTGTTACACAACCGTTTGCAATTCTGCACATGTAGGTGTAGAATAACTGCGCTAGGAAAATGTCGAATCTCTAGTCTTCGTGACTGCGATGCGGCGTATTTTGCAGTAGTTCTACTCACTCGATTAGAGATACAATGCCGATAAATAACGATAAAATCAGAAATCGATTAAGTTCTGATGACCAAGCTCGCTGGGATTTGGCGATCAAGCGAAACAGCCTCTCGCAAGCCGTTGGCATCCTCGTCAACGCCAATCTCGTTAAAGAAGCTATCGGTTTTTGCGAAGAAAACGACGATTACAGCATGGCGCTCGATCTAGCCATGCAAGCCAAAGAATACGACCACGCCGAGGCCATTGCCGTCAAGAGCAACAATGCCCTCAAACAAGCCGAAATCCTCCTACTCAAAGGCCAAACCGAGCGCGCCGCAGAATGCTTCATCAAGCTCAAGCAATACGCAAAAGCTGCAAAGCTCTTCATGCAAATCAAATCATACGAAAAGGCTGCACAATACTACGAAAAAGCTCGACGTTTCATGGATGCCACCATGTGCTACCAAAAGGCCGGAAACGTCACCAAACAACTCGAAATGCAAATCGCCGCTTTCGAAGCCGATTTGGCTATCGCAAACGACGATCTCAGTGCCGTCTCCGTCAGCCGCATGATGGCCATTCAAGCCGCAAAGCAAATGCTCGACAATCCCGATTCGACCCCGCGAGCCGTCGAAGTCCTCAAACGCGCCCAAGCGCTCGATACGACTATCGACGAATTCGAACAAGCCGCTCAATATCAAAAAGCAGCCACATGCTGCGAGCAAGCAAACGATCTCCGGCGAGCTCTCCAAAACTACATTCGCGCAAACGATACAGTCAAAGCCATCCGACTCTCCAAAAAGTTTGGCGACGATACCACCGAAATCGAAACCCTCAAATCGCTCAAACTCTATTTCAAACTCGGTCAAAAGCTCATCGCTCTCGGACGATTCGACGAAGCACTCTCAACCCTCAAACTCATCGATTCCAATCACGATACCTACTCGCACGCCCTAGAGCTCCAAGGCGATATCTACTGCAAGCTCAAAAACTACAACGACGCCATCTTGTGCTACGAATCCCTACTCTGGACTCAATTGCCCAACGATCGCATCTGTCGCATCGCCTATAAACTCGGCTATTCCTACGAAGCGATCGACGACAACGAAAACGCACAAAAAAACTATCAAAAAGTCATCGATATCGACCCGAATTTCCACGATATCGCCGACGTCTCGATTCGCATCAGCGAAAAGATCAAAAACGAGCCTTCTGCCAAAAACTCGCGCGATCCCTTGGCACTCTCACCGCTCGATAACGGTCATCGTCGCACGCCATCAAAAAATATCATGCGCACGCCATCGCGAAATCGCGTCTCGACGATTCGCTTGTGCGATCAAGATATCCCCGCCATCGGCAACGAACGTTATCGCATCATCGAAGAAGTCGCTCACGGCGGAATGGGCGTCATCTACAAAGCGACCGATACACTCCTCATGCGCACCGTCGCACTCAAAGTCCTCTCCAATAAGCTCAAAGACAACGAAGTCGCGCTCGAATACTTCATGCGCGAAGCGCGTGCCTCGGCCGCCCTCCAACACATCAATATCGTCACCATCTACGATATCGGTTCGCTCAACGATGGCAACGTCTACATTGCCATGGAATACATCGAAGGCAAAAACCTCAAACAACTCGTCCAACAAACGGGCGCTTTCCCAACCAAATTCCTCACCCAAATCGCCGTCCATGCCTGCAAAGGACTACAATACGCCCACGATAACGGTATCATCCACCGCGATGTCAAATCGTCAAACATGATGCTCGCCAAAAAAGACAAGTCCCTCAAAATACTCGACTTGGGACTCGCCAAAATGGTCAACAACGAGGACAAAAACTCGACACAAGCCATCGGCACCCCCTACTACATGAGCCCAGAACAAGTCTTAGGTTCGGCCATCGACTGCCGCTCCGATATCTACTCCCTCGGCGTTACGCTCTACGAATGCGCCACTGGCGTCTTGCCCTTCGTCAAAGGCGATCTCCCCTATAAACACGTACACGAGCCGCCTCCCCCGCTTCACGACTTCAACGAAAAAGTCAATCCGCAAATCGAAACCATCGTCCTAAAAATGATGGCAAAAGATCCAAACGATCGCTTCGCCTCGTGTAACGATTGCATATCGGCCCTACGACGCGTCGATATCCGATCGGCCGACTAATCGCCTTACCCGCCCATCCGGGCGGTTTTCTTTTATCCCGCCCACTCGGGCGCCGTTGAGCAGATCGTCGTGCTAAATCTATCCAAAACGCCCATTTGCGCTGCGAATAATTCCATTCGACGAAGCAAAAACTGAATTTTATTCTATTTCGCAACACACAAACAAAATCCTATCGACTCGCCCATAAACAATTCGACAAAAAACTAAAATGAATTCTAGCTTTTATCCATTCGATTCGCTATGAACCCAATCCCGAGCGTGGCTAGCGTATGGTTATGCGAGCCATGTTTCGCCCTAAATATAGCCTCTGTGGCTATGGGAGCGTTAAAATGCACATCATGCGACGAATAATAACGACGTCTTTTGGCTTGGATTCTAAGCTGTTTTGTTTCGTTTTTGATCGTTATTCTTTAAGTCGCTTCTGACCAATCATCTCGGTATGGATTTCGCGCAAAGACGCCTTGAGTTCGCAAAGACGACTTGCGCATACGATGCAACACAGGAGCCTATAGGCGCCTGATATTGGGGCTTATCGCCCAAAGGTCGAGAATATGAAGATTCGGAATTTGTGGACTATCGCTACAATTGCCTTTGTCGCCTCTTCGTGCAACGCGACAAGCGAAGACGACGCCTTAGTCAATGTTTTTCCCGAAACTACCGTTGTTCAAGCGCTTCACAACGGTGAAGCCCTCGAATTCATCGTCACAGCCGACGAAGACGCCACTGCACCGTTTACCGTTACCGTCGAATCGCTCGATTCAGGGCGAGCGAGTGCGTCTTTTGACGACGGCTCCTCGCAAAAAACGTACAATCCAAGCTCCGACGAACCACTCACTGTTTTCGTCACGTGCCAAGACGACAAAGGCCTCGATAGCGACATCGTCACCATTCTATTCACGGCCGAAAGCTCGCTCGACGACGTCGACGACGATTTCGTCGTACGCGAAATCGTTTGCCCTGGCACCAACGATACGAACGATCCCAATCCTACCCCAGATCCAAATCCCAATCCAGACCCAGATCCCAACCCAAATCCAAATCCAAATCCCGGCACCGACGATAATCCTTCCTCGCAAGCCCTCGTCCGCGTCACGCCAACGACTGGGCTCTTCACCGCCGAAGATGGCACGACGGCTACTTTCACCGTCGTCCTCGGCCAACAGCCCAAATCGGATGTCGCCATTTCTGCAACATCCGACGATTCATCCGAAGGCGTCGTCACGCCGAGCTCCGTGACGTTTACGACGAGCAACTGGAACACGCCCCAAACGTTTACCATCACTGGGCAAGACGACGATCTCAGCGACGGCGATATCAATTATCACATTCACCTAGGGCCAACACAGAGCTCCGATCCCGCCTACAAAAACGTTGCCATTCCGTCGCTCGACGTCGTCAATCGAGACAACGACCGCTACAAAGATCCTGCCGGCATCGCCATTTCACCCAAAAACCTCACGGTCTACGAAGGCGGAACGGCAAAGTTGAGCACCGTTCTCGATGTCGAACCCAGCTCTCCCGTCACGCTCACTTTTACCGCTTCCGACGCCTCTCGCGCCACCGTCGAGCCCTCGTCGATCACATTCATCCCATCGCAATATGCCACGCAACAGTCCGTCGCAGTCATCGCAAAACGCAACGGCACGGCAGGCGATACCGCCGATATCGACATTCAAATTAAAATTGCCAGCACCGATCCGCGATTCAACGGACTCGAAACATCTGCCTTCCATGTCCACATCGTCGATACCGAAGGCGGAAACGGCGAAACCGTCTCCTTCCGTGCCATGGCTGCAAATATTTCGACGGGAAATAATCAATCCTACGATCCCGGTCACGGCATCCGCATCTTCAAAGCCGTCAAACCCGACATCGTCATGATCCAAGAATTCCGATACGGGCGCAATAACGACGAAGATATCAATTCCATGGTCTCTAGCACTTTCGGCCCCGAGTATTTCTATAGTCGCGGGCGCTACGTCGATAGCTCCTGGATCCCCAATGGCATCATTTCGCGATTCCCCATCATCGAATCTGGTTACTGGAAATCCAACCTAGCCAATAACCGCGATTGGGATTGGGCTATTCTCGACCTCCCCGGCAACAAAGAACTCCTCGTCGTCAGTCTTCACTTGCTCACGGAAAAGAATGCCCAAGAAATTGGTCCGCTCACGCGCGAAATCGAAAACAAAATTGCCGACGATAAAAAGAAAAATCTTGAGTATTACGTCATGGTTGGCGGCGATTTCAACTCCTCGACCGTCCTCAACGGAAAAACCGATCTCAAGAGAGTCGTCTATACGTCGTTTTCAAATAACGGATATCGCCCTAAAGACCAAGACGGCGATACGACGACAAACGCAACGCGCGGAAAAACGCTCGACGTGCTCCTCGTCGACAAAGAACTTCAACAAAAAGAAATTCCCGCCAAAATCGGGCGCCACTCATACAATAACGGGCACGTCTTCGATTCGCGCGTCTACAGTCGACGCGGCGAGTTAGGCGACGTTACCCCCGTCCAAGCCGATGACTGCAAAGGCGGAAAACCCATCTATAACCAACACATGGCTGTGATTCGAGACTTCGAATTCATCGCTCAATAAAATGTGACCGATGGCGCTCGATTTTCTACCGTCATCGGTCGATATCATTTGAACGAGGTTTATTGCTCAATGCACAAAGTATTATTGGGCATTGGCGGAAACGTGGGCGATGTTTCAAGCGGCATCGAAACAGCCAAAACCATGCTCTGCCAATGCATCGCACAGCTACGAATCAGCCATCTCTACGAAACTGAACCGCATTTTGACAAGCCCGGCTCGACCGTTGCATCTGTGCCTAACTACATCAATGCCGCTCTATCGGGCTTTACACACCTATCGCCAAGCCAATTATTGATTTCTATACAAAATATCGAAAATGTGCTTGGGCGAACACGAAGCATTCCATGTGCCCCACGAACACTCGATATCGACGTATTGCTATACGACGACGCAATTATCGACACGCCAGAACTCACCGTGCCACACCCCCGAATGCATCTTCGAAACTTCGTTCTCGTTCCCGCCTGCGATATCGAATCCGACTGGATTCACCCCATCTTCGGCAAAACTCTGGCACAATTGCTTGCATCGTGCCCCGATGCGCTTGCGCTCAAACCATATCGTCGATAATGCACGAATTCTAAACGAATTTCCCCTCCACCATCGATAAATAGTCAAAGGGGATCTATCGCTTGCGTGCCAAATCAAATGCGAAAATCTCGCTCGCCATGCTCAATTTTATCGAGGTTTTTCTCGACAAATTGCCGAACCTTATCGCTCGGAATCTTCGGCAATTCCTTTTGGATCAAATCGTTGCCGACGATCCGTGTCACAGGCGATGCATAATCCATCAAATACTCTTTGAGCGTCATCAATGCATTCGGATGGCAACAATTGAGGATTTGCATCGATTTACACAGCGACATAAATCGATCGCCCGTCCGCCCTTCGCGATAACACGCCGTGCAAAAACTCGGCACAAAGCCGCGTTTCATCAGCCAGCACACGACTTCGTCCAATGTCCGCTGATCCGATACGTCGAATTGAGCCGACGACTCTTCTTCGGGCTCTGGCTCGACATATCCACCAACGCTCGTGCGCGATGCGCCCGATATCTGCGATATTCCAAGCTCCAATGCCCGCTCTCTAACGGCTTTGCTCTCGCGCGTCGAAATGATCATCCCCGTATACGGCACCGCTATGCGAATACAAGCGATGATCTTGCAAAATGTATCGTCGTCGATCCCATTGTCGAAAGCATTCGGATCGATATCGTCGGCATGCTTAATGCGCGGAACGCTAATCGTATGCGGTCCAACGCCGTGTACGGCTTCCAAGTGCTCGGCATGCATCAATAATGCGGCAAACTCATAACGATAACGCTCAAGCCCAAAGAGCACGCCCAATCCGACGTCGTCGATTCCGCCCTCCATCGCTCGATCCATCGCCTCGGTATGATAAACGTAGTCGTGCTTAGGACCGCTCGGGTGCAATTCTTCATACGATTCCTTGTGATACGTCTCTTGGAACAAAATATACGTTCCAATCCCTGCTTCTTTGAGCTTTCGATAATTCTCGACTGTCGTCGCTGCAATGTTGACGTTGACTCGGCGAATCGCACCGTTTTTGTGCTTAATGCTGTAGATCGTCTTAATGCTCTCTAAGACGTATTCGATCGGACTATTTTTGGGATCTTCGCCCGTTTCGATAGCTAACCTTTTGTGACCCATATCTTGGAGCGCCGTCACTTCTCGAACGATTTCGTCTTGCGTGAGCTTTTTACGAGCAATGTGTTTGTTCTTGAGGTGATAAGGACAATAAACGCAACCATTGATGCAGTAATTCGACAAATACAACGGCGCAAACATCACGATGCGATTGCCATAGTACTGTTGCTTGATTTCTCGAGCGAGCTTGTAGATCTCTTCGTTTATCGCAGGATCGTCACAAGCGAGCAATACCGATGCTTCGCGATGCGAGAGTCCTTTGTGTTTGCGGGCTTTTTCGAGGATTTCGACGACCGCTTGGTGATCGGCTGCCGTCTTTTCGGCATACGCCAACGTGTCGAGTACTTCTCGATGATCGATAAATTCTTCTGCTTTTAGCGATTTTGGATCGTACATCATGCATTCCTTTTGGGTCAGAAAGACGTTCCCGTCAGAGCATAAATTAAACTAAGGGACTTCGGGCAGCGTGGCGTATGCCGTTTTCACGGTTACACCTGGCAAACGCCCGAGCTTTCCCGACAATGCATTAATCGCGGCTGTCGTGCCATCGACGGCGATGCTAACGATATTGATGCTACGAGCCTTATACGGAATCCCCATGCGACCTATCACGATTTTGCGATGATCGTGAACGATGGCATTAAACGCCTCTATCGAGGCCAGATCTTCGATAATCACAGCAATCAGTGCAACGCGCGTAGCCATAGATAACACCTCCAACCGAGAAAGATGCGCTACATCGCCTCTCATATCGCTTACATCGACGAATTTCCACGACGAAATTGCACCATCGGCTGTTTTTAGTTGTATCGATGCAAACTGGCGATTATACGCCGCCATGGCGGCGCGACGCCTAAAGCCCACGCCATCTCCACCTATGCCCATATACGAATCATATGCAGATACAGGTCTTTCATGCGCAATAAAATACAAATCGGTCCCATCGAAATCTCGCCCGCGACAGCCCTAGCTCCGATGGAAGGCATTACCGATGCCCTATTCCGAAAACTCATTCGACAATGTGGCGGTTGCGGACTCACTGTCACCGAATTTGTCAATTGCGAAGGACTCGCTCGCGACGTCGATCGCGTCTGGGATAAAGTCCGACTCGGTCAAGACGAACGCCCAGCGTCGGTCCAAATCTACGGACGCCAACCCGATCGCATTGCCCTTGCCGCAAAGATGTGCGAAGAACGCGGTGCTCAAATCGTCGACCTCAATTTGGGGTGCCCCGCCAAACAAGTCGTGTCGGGAAACGCTGGAAGTGCGCTCATGAAAGAGCCCGATCTATGCCGCGAAATCTTTCAGCAAGTTCGACGTTCCATCTCGATACCAATGACCGTAAAAATGCGCCTCGGATGGAACTCACACTCGATCAACGTCGTCGAAATCGCCCACATGGCTCAAGAAGAAGGCGCACAAATGGTCGTCGTTCATGGGAGAACGCGCGAAGAAGCCTATCGAGGCAAAAGCCATTGGGAAATGGTGCGCCCCGTCTCCGAGGCCCTCTCCATACCTGTGCTCGTCAACGGCGATATCCTAACTCGCGACGACGCACGCCGTGCTCTCGAACTCTCGGGCGCCGATGGCATCATGGTCGGACGCGGACTGCTCCGAAACCCATGGCTACTACGACAAATCGCCGACGAAGCCGAACAAAACCCCATCTTCGAACCAACGCTCAAACAACGATGCGATTTCGTCTGCCGCTATATCGACGAACTCCAAACAACCCCAATTTCACCCGTCGGCATCATCGGAAAGATCAAGTGTTTTCTTGGCTACTTCACTCGCGGACTCGCCTACTCTTCCCAAATGCGAGAGCATGCCTATAAACTCCCGACAATTGAACAAATCCGCGATGCCATCATCGATTATTTCGACATGGTCGAAAAAATCGACGACAAAGACGTCTTCGATAAAATCTCCACCGATGAATCGATGAATCAACGATTCAAATTGGGCGATCCTCGCAGAATCGAATCCTGACGGTATCGAATAATCCATGACATAAAAGCCAAATTTTGGTAGCATTTACGCCGCATGCCGTTGTCATCCGCGTGGTTTGAGCTTCGAAAAGAAGTTTGTGCTTTACGGATCGACGCACAATGCGTAAAACACATATTCGATACGTAGCATGCCCAATCGGTACGGGGGTGCCAAATCTAATAGATCATGGAGCGAACCAATGGTGAATGAACAAAAAACTTTCTCAGAAATCGAGCGACTATCGAAAATAGCGCTAGAAGCAGGCGATTTGGTGAAGTTACAAAACATGCTCTTGCCGCTATTGCGGGAAGACGATCGTAGCCGTTCCGTTTCGGAAAATCTGTTCATTTATCGCACACTAGGCACTATCTACGAAGAACAAGGGCAACACGCCGAATCCCTCATCGCCTACGAACAAGCCCACGGCTACGATGCTCGCGATTTCGAAACACTCAATACACTCGTCGATGCCGAGCTCAAAAAAGACGTCACCGCGCAAGACGAGCACAAAATGCTCGAGTTGATGATCTTTCACCGCGAAATGCTCAAACCCGCACTCGTCACGCGCATCTTCAAGGCTATGGGCGATGCACGACGCGAAAAAGGCGAGCTCTCCCAAGCCCGTGAATTCTACGAAAAAGCTCTCGACGTCCGCCCCGGCGATATGGACCTCATCAACGCGATTATCCAAGTCTCCGAAGCCAGCGGCGACGAAGATGCCATCAAAGCGGCGCGCGAAAAACTCCTCGATATGATGACGGCTCCTGAAAGCCGCGCCGCTGTGCTCGTCAGCATCGGCGACGATTATCTCAATCGACTCAAAGACGAACAAAAAGCTCTCCTGCTCTACGAAGAAGCCCTCAGCGAGTGCCGGCAAAGCTCTGCCGCGCTCGGACGCGTTCTCGTCATCGCCGAACGCGCCGGAGACTGGGATCGCGCCCTACACGCACTCAAATCGCTCATCAAATATTGCGATGACGAAGACGACAAGTGCAAATTCCTACTCAAGCAAGCTTGGATCTTCAAAGAAAAATTGGATAATCCGCGAAAAGCTATCGATATCTTCAACGAAGTTCTCGACATTCGACCTTCCCAAATCGAAGTCTTCCAAGGCATCATTTCGATGCTCCAAGCGCAAAAAGATTTCATGGCTATCGAAGCAAACTTCGAACGCATGATCGAACGTCAGCGCCATGTCACGCCACTCAACGTCAAACTCATGGCCGTTTTGTGCAAAAACTTGGGCGAACTCCGTCTCAAACAACTCAACAACATTCGCGGCGCGGCTCAAGCCTATAAGATCGTCAGCGAATTGTACCCCGACAACGTCAATTTCCACGTCATCTTGGCAAAGCTCTATGCCATGAACGACGATCAATTGGCCGATGCCGTCCACGAAAACCGCGAAATTCTACGACTCGCACCCGACAAACTCGATGCCGTCACCGATTTGGCTAAATGCTATCGTCGCATGCAACAATTCGATGCTTCGCTATGCATCTATCGCGTCCTCAACGTCTTGGGCATGGTCGACGACGAAGGTCGCGCCATCGTCGCACAATTCGCCGAACAAGATATGCCAAACATCGACACGCGTCTAACGGGCGAACACTGGAAGCTCATCTATCCCAATACACTCGACAAAAACTTGGCTCGAATCCTCCACATCGTCTCACCCATCATCGGCGATGCCTTCTCTAACGACCTCGATACTTATGGCATCAATAAAAATGCCGAAGTCAATCTCGACAATAATTCACTCTTCGCCAATATCCTCAAATCCGAAACGAGCGCTCTCGGTTTTGCAGAAGTTCCGCACGTCTTCCAATGCGATGCCATGCGCGGTGTCAATAACGCCTACCTCTCGTCGAGATCATTCCTCGTCAATTCGAACTTCCTCTCGAATCGGTCGGCTCGCGATATTGCCTTCACATCGGCTAAAGCCCTGCTCTTGATTCGCCCCGATTTCTATCTCCTCCCACTCGGCGTTCAAGTCATCGAAAAGGTCATCCTCACGGTATTCAAGACGATTTGCCCGCAACTTAACATAGAGCTCGACAAAAACATGGCAAAAGTCAGCCGTCTCCTCGATCGCAACATTACGGCTACCGACCGCGCGACGCTCACCGAACTCATCTTCGACTTCCAGCGCAAAGGCGAACAGCTCAATATTCGACTCTTCATGGAATCGGTCGAAGACTTTGCCAACCGCGTCGGACTCCTCTTCTGCGACGATCCTGCGATCATCGAATCGCTCCTCAACGAAGAAGACGCAAAGCGCAAAATCAGCAGTCGATCGGCTCGCGATCGCGTCGGTTCCCTGCTCGTCTGGGGCTTGAGCGAAGATTATCTCAATCTCAGAAAGATGCTCGGCATTGCCCTATCGGCTTAGGACATCAAACGATCATTTCAATCCCCATTTGTCGCTGGCATTTGGGGATTTTTCGTCTTTCATCGCTCGATCGAGCGACAGCCCAAACGGGAGGCGAGCGTATTGAACGATGCCATGACGGAAGTTGCCCAAAGGGCAACCAACCGCTGGAACGCGGTTGCGGCATGGCAAGTGAAATAGCGAGCCTGGCGAGCGTATGCGCAATCGCGCATAGCAAGCCCAAATCAATAAGACGATATCTTTTCAACACTAGATTTATAACATTTTGTCTTAGATTGATATAAGCAATCATTCATCGTGAGGTTTTTATGGCATATAGTATGACGGGGTATGGAACGGCCAAAGCCAATATCAATGGCATCGACGTCGAAGTACAAGTGAAAACGCTCAATCACCGTAGTCTCGACATGCACGTCTCGATGGGAAATATGCCCGGACAGCTGGAATTGTTATTTCAAAAGATGATTCGTCAATTCGTCGGGCGCGGACGCGTCGATGTCAATGTTATCATCGGTGAACAAAGCAAATCGCGCGGCGATTTGAATTTGCCGCTGCTCGAAGCCCGTGCCTCGACTCTAGCGGCTCTTTTCAATGGCGCTTGGTCCCGAAATAAATGTTTGGAATTCTGCCTCGCACAACGCGAAGTTTGGGACATCGATTATTCGGCAAAAATGACGGAATCCTTCTTCGAAGGCGTTTTGGAAACGACGCGACAAGCCCTCGAAATGCTCACAAAAGCTCGACGAACCGAAGGTAAAGCTCTGCAAACTTATTTGCTCAATGCTCTCGACGAAATCGATACGAGCCGACACTCTGCTCTCGTCAGAGCTCCTGAAAGATTGAAAGATTATAAAAACGTTCTCAACGACAGAATTCAATCTATCGTCGGCGATAGCGGAAGAAAACTCGACGACGACAGACTCGCTCTCGAAGTCGCCATCCTCGCCGATAAATACGACGTCACCGAAGAATTAACTCGCATTGCCACTCATCTCTCGGCTCTGCGAATCCTCATCCAATCCCCAACCGACCCCATGACTTGTATCGGAAAGAAAATCGATTTCTATCTACAAGAACTCAATCGCGAAGCGACGACGATGGCTTCGAAAAGTCGCGATACCATATTGACGAGTCATACTATCGACATTCGAACGACTATCGAATCGATCCGCGAGCAAGCTGCAAATATCCAATAATGTCTCATCATTATATACATATTAAACGCATATATATACTGTTATTTGTGGCGTTATTATCTATCATTTCTCTCGGTTGTCAGCGTCGCACAAAGACGCTCTCAACCTCGATTTCGCGTAGCGTCGCGCGCTCAAGCCAAGCCATGGCGCAAAGTGCGCAACTCGGTTCCTTGGCAACAGGCGATACCGTCTATAGCGAACGCGACCCAAATCCCAATGCCTATGTCGGCGAACTCTTGTTCAAACGATATTGCTCGCCATGCCACGGCAACGGAAAAGCTCCTGAAATCCTCGAAAAACGCCTCACACCACCCGATGCAGAAAGCGACTTCTATATCATTCGATACGGACTCATCGATATGAAAGGATTCCGATCGCGCCTCACCACATTCCAAATTCTCGACATCTTGGCTTATATGAAAGTCGACCTCTCGAATTTCAATCCCGGAAAACGCGACCTCAGCCTCAAAGAAAGCCGAAAATCTACACCCCAATCCCCAACACCGACAGATAAAACGCCAACTGACGCGCCCGAGGACGCTCACTCCGAAACGACACAATAGATCTTCCACTTTTTGCAACAGTCATACGTTGATTCTGTTGATTTCTATATCAACGCATTTCCCCTTCTCAATTCTCGGCAATCAGCATCTTTTTTCTATGCTATCGTGGACTGTTGTAAGCAGTCGATCTTTTATCCGTAGGAGTCTCGCATGAAGAAATACTTGTTTTCGGTTTTTATCGCCAGTTTACTTGCACCAACTTCCGCTTTTGCCTACGGCGAAGGCAGCACTATACCCTATGAATCGCGCGTGATGCATTTGCTCACAAACGAAGTTCGCACCGACGTGCATACGGCTATCGACGCCTGTGGTAAAAATTGTCACGAAGGTAAACATTGCTACGAAAGATCGTATAAAGCACTCTATTGGGATAATAACCTCTACAAAGCTGCAACGTTCCACGCAAACATGCTCGCGACGCTCACACCGCCCAAATGGGGATGCATTCAACATCCGTCGCCGTGCCAACTCGTCGACAACTTTGCCAGTCTTTTCCCCGATAAATGCGATGGTAACCCAATACCCGACGACGGGCGCTCTCCTATACAATTGCAAGTACTCTTGGACTAACAAAACCGATAACCTCTACCAAGGTTGTATAAATGCCGTTGCCAATGGTTCTATCGATAATAACAACGAATCCGATAATAATAACGGCTCAGATAATAACAACGGATCCGATTACAACAACAGCTCCGACAATAACAACGGATCAGATAATAACAACGGATCCGATAATAACAATAACTCCAATAATAACAATAATAACACCTATCCATCGGGGAGTGGAAGCACGGGAGCGGTGGGCGACGACGACTCAGACCTCGACTTCGATTGCGCCGCTAACGTCTATCGCCCCGCAAACAACTCGCTTTGGTTGCTCTTATCGCTCATCCCTTTGGGCTATATCGCGCGTCGAAACCGAAATATGACGCGCAAATAATATTATCATGGCTTGGAGCTTCGCTATACTCTCCTTTCGTCTCGCGCCTCACTCCCTCGATTGAGTGGGGCTATCGGCAATCATTCAAACGGTCGATACATTCGATAACGCATTGCGTCGCTTCGTCTACAGTTTTTTCCGTGCGGCTCTTGACATTGCCCTGATTTCTCATAGGCTGGTTTCGCTCAGCGTGCTGGGCGTTTGACCTTCCCCAATCGAGGAGACCAACCTATGAAGAAGTTTTTGTTTACATTGTCAATCGCGGGATTATTGGCACCTACGGCTGCTTTTGCCTACGGCGAGGGCGAATCGATCCCCTATATAGGACGCGCCATGCACCTCTTGACAAATGAAGTGCGAACCGACGTCTATGCCGCTATCGATGCTTGCGGTGAATACTGCCATGAAGGAAAACACTGCTATAAACCATCCTATAAAGCGCTATATTGGAGCGACAATCTATTTAGAGCTGCCCAATTCCATGCCGCCATGTCCTCTTCGATAACGCCCCCCGACTATGGTTGTATGCAACACTATTCGCCGTGTCAACTCGTCGACAATTTCGCAAAACTGTTCCCCGAACATTGCGATGGCACGCCCAAATGCGCATGTAAAGGCGGCGTGGCAAAGTGCGGCGACAACGGAACGGGCATGTCGACGCGCATCGATGCTTTTGGCACAAAGGCTCTTGGCGAAAACATCGTTGCAAGCTATAAAGTCGATCCGCATACGATGTTCTACGCGCTATTCAATGAAGACAGCAGAGCCGACGAAGCGCAAAAATGCGGATTTACGATGAATAACGGCCACCGCGTCAATATATTGGGCGGCCACATACTCATCGGCATCGGACACGTCAACATGATCGCCGTGCAAGACTTCGGGCACACTTCATTCACCATCAATGAACCGATTTCTGCGGGTTCGCATTATGTCGACAAAAATGATATACTCCATTTCAAATTGCATTACGAAGATAATGCCAATGCGCAAAAAGCAGCACTCGGAATCGGGAAATCTTGCAAACGTCTCTCATTGACGAGCGGAACGAAGACGCGCGGCGTCTGGGCGACGACCGATGTCAAAGATCTCAAAGAATGCACACCTTATTACTACGAAACAATCGCCGAAAACGGCACCATCACCCGATTCCCCACCACGGGCGCACTCCTATACAATTGCGATAAATCCTGGACGAGTCAAACTGACGAACTCATCGATCAATGCATCTCTCAAATCTCTGATGCCGATTCCGATAACAATAACGGATCAGATAACAACGGTTCAAACAATAACAACGGTTCAAACAATAACAACGGATCCAGCAACGATGGATCTACAAACGACAAAATACGAGCAGATGAATCCGACAAACTCACCACGACAGTTGCTCGGCAACCGTCTATCGGCCTGCCTCCTCATCGCTCTGGCTATTCTTGTCGACAATTCCCTTGTCCTATGGTCTGCGCCGTGCTCGCGTTCGACAAAAAGCAAACAAATGACATCGTGAATTGAAATAGATTGGGCTCCCCACACATAGGGAGCCTTTTCTTCAATCGACAAATGCAGATTCGATGTGGAGAGAGTCAAAGACGATCGCGCGTTATACGATGGAATTCCAAACGGCGAGTACGCTTTGCTTTTCGGCACTCAAAGAATTCGAAAGCGCATTTTCTGGAATCTTTGCAATATATTCATCGACATCGCACATGAAATTCAACGATGGACCGAATGAAATGTTGTGTTCCCGGCACGAAGCCTTGAGATGATCGAGCGACAGCGGCGGCGTTGCACACTTGAACCACGTCTTTTCGATATACTCTAGCGATCCGCGAGCTCGAGGATTCTCGCCAAATGCCAACGATAATTTATACATTTCTGCCGCAAATTTGTGATCGGCTTCGTTATCGAATTGGCGAGCCGTTTCGAAATAAAACCGACGATAATCGTCTGCCGTGCGCAAATACCGATAGGCAATCGACGTATTAGACGCATGCATTTTGAAATCGCGCCGTTGATAATACGCCGATGCCAAATCGAAATAATACCCTGCACAAACGGGATTCCATGCAACGGCGCAACGCAATGCCGCAATCGCGCGTTCGATATCGTTGAGTTTGAGATAGAGTTTACCGATAAACTGATGCCCTTGAGAGACGGCAAACGGCGTCAAATAGAGCATGCCTTCGACGTAATTGGCGTGGCGATAAGTAAAGGCATCGAAATCATCGCGAAAATCGAATATCGTCGACTTTTGAAACCGCTTAAAGAGCAAATTGATTCGGCTCATCAGGCGCGTCATGATGTGCATCGCCTCGTTAAAATCGCCACTATCGGCCGCCTCTTTTGCGCGCGACATTTCCAACCCTGCACGATGGGCGACGAAATCCGTCACCTCGGCAAATTGTTCCGATGCGCCATCGGGACGATACCCCATCATGACGCCGATTATCGCCGTGCGCAAATCCGATGGCGCAAGACAAATCTCATCGCACACATCGAGATAATGCTTGAGTATCGGCAAATCGTACGCAGCATTACCTGTCAACTGTTCGTCGAGCCTCGCCCATACGGCGTCGAATGTCTGTCTTTGCGACGGTGTACCTATCGTTTCAAAGTCCATCTCCTGACCTCCCAAAACCACATCATGCACGCCATCTGTCACGCGCAAAAATCTATGTTTCCATATACCATCGACAAGCTAGATCAAGCCTCTGGCTTTTTATTCACATTATTTAACGTGCATAAGGTCGCTTGCTTCGTCTCTTCCGCACACTTTAAGTTCGTTATGTCCTTATACTCATCGCACGTCAAATTCAATCTGCACTTCAATAAAGCCGCATTTTCGGCTTCGCACGCCAAATTACCCTCGACGGCATTTGTCCCCGTCTCAATGCACGACTCGTATGTCGAATTCTTATCGAACAGACCACAATCGCGCATTTTTTCACAATTGGCTTTCGTGAGGTCAATCGCACTATCCTCATCGCTACAGCCAAACGACGTCAAAACGACTAAACAACCTAAAACCAAAGCGAGCTTCTTCATTGTTACGCATTCCTTGCTAAGCGTTCAGTTGGTTTTCGACAAAAACATTTTGTCAAACCCTCGGTTTCCGTAACACAAAACGCAGTTTTTAACAATCCAAAACTCTACATGTAATTCAAGTCGCGGCTACGATAAGCCGGATGCGTGCGAACGAGCCATGCGACGAAGATGAAATATGCCGCCATGATGGGAACGTAGACGAGGCAAGGTGCGTAAAAATCGATCAAAAACGGCGTCAACGCCATCGACATCGCCGGTGGAAACAATTTGTGAAAAACCCGCCCAACGCCAACCATCAAGACGACCATCACGCCTGCCGCCAACCCAATTATCGGCGCCACATAAACATGCGGCAATTCTTGAGTCAAATGTCCAAGACTCCAATACGCAAGCGATCCCATAAAAAACGCCACGCAAAGTTGCAACCACGTTTGAACCGGATAATGCGTAAACGTCGAATTCTGATTGCAAAACGACGCATACGTGACGAAAAGCGGCGGCAAGAGCAAAAAGTGGTCACCAGCAATCGGCACGAATATGAGCGCTGGCAAAAGTCCCAAAGACATTTGCAAATAATAAATGGCGCGTTCGCGACGCTGCTCCGGCAAATCGTGAAACCCCGATGGATTCAAACTATCGAGTGCCCCAATGCGCTCTAGAAAACTGCGCCCTGCGCACAACATCACTGCCATGATAAAGACGGCCAGCGGATACAACCACGATGTCGTCTGGAACAATAACGGCAACATTGCCGCCCCAAAACACGGGTAAATCTGCGTCTCCCCCGCGATCAATATGACGGCTGTGCCGAGAAATGCCACATAGAGCGACGGATATACCCAAAAATAATCATTCGCAGCCAGTGTCTTCGACAGCAACAATCCGGCTAACGATGCCGCCGGAAGGCTGATAAATAGCCTGCGCTTATTGTAATGCCAAAGATTACTGCGAACGAGCCATGTCCCCGTCAACAACGCCCCAAACGTCGGCAACATGATTTGGGGCATAACCCAATATCGCGACGAAAATACCATCACCATCGCCGCTACAGCCGCCATCAATACTGGCAATATCCGTACCAACGACGACCGCACACTTATACCTTTATCTGTCATGTCTATTCAAACAATACCATTCTAAAAAAATCTATATCAAAGAACATCTAAATCTATCATTATTCACTTTTTACTTTTATCGCTCGATCCACCGCCGACACAATCCGTTTTGTCATAATTGCACGCAACTAAAGCATTGCAAGTTCTGAGATGCTCCCATTGTCCATCTTTGCACACATACACGACGCTTTTCGCATCGTCCTTGCTAAACTCGCATTTTTGCGTGCCGTTCAGGCATTCTCCGCATTTCGAATCGGATCCGCACGATATATAATCGCTTCCATTCATGCACTTTTTACCTTCGTCCCAGCTTTCACCCACACAAGTGCGAAACAAACCAATTTCATCATCCTCTGAATTCGTGCACCGCGTAGAATTTTTCAAACAACCGCATTTCTTTAGCGATGCACACGTATATCCATCATGGCATTCTATAGTTGTATATTTACCTTCTTGGCATATCGTCAAATACTGCTCATCATCGCATTTACCATCTTTGCCATTGATACACTCGCCACATTGATTATCCTGGCGACACGAACTCTGACCGCAAGACGCTTCGGCGACGAGTTCACCATTTTCATTACAACGCATCATTTTGCCGATGCCATTATCTTCATTGATACAGGCGTGCTCATTCTTAATACAAGAACCACAGCCTGTCTCCTTCTCATTACAACGCATTGCATTGCAATTCTCGGCAAATTTCCATTCTCCACCGACGCATTTTTCGACTTTGGCAAGTGTATGAATATCTGACGGAGCATAACAACGCATCTCTCCATCCGTACAATGCGATGCACCGCCATTATCTTCTGTCAGATCGGGAACAAGCCCATCCAATTCCGAATTACATCCCCCAATTGCGACGGCCATCACCATCGCTAACGTGGCTATATAGCCAAATCTCGTCTTCATTTCATCCCTCTCTTATATCTACGCTTACGCTATCTCTTTCTACACTTACGCTATCTCTTTCTACGCTTACGCTATCTCTTTCTACGCTTACGCTATCTCTTTCCTACGCCGTCACAAAACGCATCAAACGCTCTAATCGTTCTAGACGGCGACCGTATTTAAAACACAAGCGAAAGCGATACGTTATTTGGCGCAACGCTCACCGTCAAATCGACGTAATCGTCGATATGCGTATATCGATATCCGGCAATACCAGCCGTCACGGCGCCAGAAATCGTCAGCCCAAGACCAACGCCAAACAACGTCCAACCACTTATATATGCAGGCGCAATATGGGGCTTGCCATGGTCCATCTTGTAATTGTCGACCGTCGCAAATAACGTCGATCCAACCGTCGTCAAGGCTACGCCCAATATCCCCGTACTTATCCCAACCCACATCATCTGCGCGTAGCGAATCTTTTCGGGCGCTTTTATCGCCTGATCGACGGATTTATATTCCGCCTGTTCTATCTGCGCCGAATTGATGAGTGCTCGCAGGCGCTTATTCTCGTCTTGAAGCTCGTGGATCTCTTCTGAACGCGCATTGACCGCCTTCTCCGTCCGCTCTGGATATTCACTTTCGTAGCGAGCATAGTAGATGAGTCGCGTCGTTTCGACCGAAACCGACATCTCCTTTGTCAACTCACTGGCGCGTTGCAAATACTGCGTCGCCTTGACGTCCTCACCGTTGCCCTGTAACGAAAGGCCAATGTAATAATTGAGCACAGGTGAACGGTCGCATATCTTGTAGAGCTTTCGAGCGACCTCGAGCGATTTGTCGTACTTCTCAGCCTCGGTATAACGCTTGATATCGGCAATGCCATTCGTCCACTTCGTATTCGACGGCAAATTATCGCATCCATCGGCATACGCCGAACGACAAAACGACGTCATACCGACGAAAACAAACGCAACCAGCGCCAATCGACTCTTCAAAACACACATTTCCATCCATTCCTAAACCAACGAGCGCAACAAGCGCGACGAGCGCGATGCCATGCTTACGCCAACACATCGTCACCTGAGACAAAAGCGCGCATGCGCATAGGCGCCGTGCAACGCCCATGCGCCCAAACCCTATATAGCGCATTGCGACGCGCTTAAAAAGGTGTTAATCCGTTCATAATGCTTTACAAAACCCCATCGTTTTTTTCGCGTTACCAGTCGCACATTGCGTCAAAATCTGGTAATAGTCGCGCCGACTGTAGGCGCAGTGGCGTCTATGTCCTCTTTTTTCTCACAACCGTCTCATGGAGATAGGAATGCATACATCCTTTCAAGCCATTCAAATTTCACCGTTTGTCTATCGCGTAGGTGCTATAGACTGGGCTTTGCGCAACTTCCACGGCTACGAAACGCGTCGCGGTTCGACCTACAACGCCTTCCTCGTCAAAGGCACCTCCGGCTATGTCCTCATCGATACCGTCAAAAAGGGCTTCGAAGACGAACTCATGGCGCGAATCAAATCCGTCTGCGATCCTCGCCAAATCGTCGCCATCATTAGCAATCACGCCGAAATGGACCACTCGGGCAACATCCCCTACGTCCTCGAACGCATCGCACCCGACGCAAAAGTCTACGCCTCTGTCATGGGCGCAAAAGCACTCGCGGCTCACTTTGGCGCCGATTTCCACGCCATACCCGTCGCACCAAGCTCGACGCTCGAAATTGCTGGCCGCAAATTCCACTTCGTCGAAACGCGAATGCTCCACTGGCCCGACAGCATGTGGACTTTCGACGTCGAAGAACGCGTCCTCTTCTCAAACGACGCTTTCGGCATGCACTTGGCCGGTCTCCCGTGTTGGTACGACGAATACGATCCCGCCATTCTCGAAGAAGAATCGTCGAAATACTTCGCCAACATTCTCATGACTTACGCATCGGTTGTCGCAAAACTATGCGAAGCCTATCCCACACTCGGCATCGAACCCGCCATCGTATGCCCCGACCACGGTCCACTCTGGCGCGGCGATGGCATCGCACACATCCTCGGACGCTATGCTCGTTGGAGCAATCCCCTCTACCGCAAAAACAAAGCCGTCGTCGTCTACGATACGATGTGGCACTCGACCGAAAAAATGGCCTATGCCATCGCAGATGGCCTCAACGCCGGAAACGTCGAAACCGTCGTCATGCCCCTCTCGGGCTCTCACCGCAGCGATGTCGCCCGCGAATTACTCGATTCTAAAGCTCTCATCGTCGGATCACCCACGCTCAACCAAGGCATGATGCCATCAGTCGCCGACGTTCTCACCTATATTAAAGGTTTGAAATTCCCCATCGAATTAGGCGCCGTCTTCGGCTCCTACGGCTGGGCTCCACTCGGCGCTAAAGCACTCCAAGACTTCATCGCTCCTATGGCGCAAAACATGACAAATCCCATGACCGTTCAATTCGTCCCCACACAAGACGACCTCGCCAAATGTCGCGACTACGGCGAAGAACTCGCTCACGTACTCTATAACGGTTGCACGTGGCAATGCGTATAAACACTCGAGGGCTTGCATGTTCTATCGACGATTTTTCAATCGATCGTTATTAATGCGATTATATATCGTTGTATGTACGTTTTCTGTACTCTTCGCAACGCACATTGCAAACGCGCAAGCCCTCCCATCCCACACACCAAACGCGCACAACGACGAGTCTGCGCACTCTCGCGACGATCAAACAGACAATAACGACAAATCCGATAAATCTTCAATTCATAATTCAAAATCCTCGATAAGCAATGGCGAAAACGCCGACGCTACACCGAATCGCTCGCGCTCTTCCGTCCAATATCGTCGCGCGCAAATCGATCAACGACGAAAACGAACTATCGAAAATCGCGAATTTAGCGATAAAGAAAAAATTACTTTGTTGCTCAATGCACACTGCGATTTCCCGACAAAAGAAGATTTATTGCAAACGAGTGTCAATGCCGAAGCACATTTACTCGAAATCATCGAAGACGAAAACATCTTACTCCCGGTCAGAATGCGAGCCGTCCAGGCGCTTTCTTATTTTTCAACTCCGACCAATCGCCAAACGCTCGAAAACATCTTGGCACACCCCAACGACGTCGAACACACGCTCATGCTCATCCAGGCTATCCGAGCATACACGATTATCGCTCCCGATGCGGCTCCAAAAGCCGTCGAGCCTTTTCTATCTTCCGACTCCGATTTCATTCGATTCGTCACGATTAACAGCCTAAAGAACTGCCCTGGCAACGCTGCATTACAAGTCCTTCAGAATCGCTACGAAAACGAATCAAATCGCTTCTTCAAAATGCGCCTGAAACAAGCTATCGACAATCATTGTAAGAGCAATACATATTGTAATTAGTTTCCTTTGCTCTTCGAACAATCATATCGTTCTGCGAAATGAAAAATATTCATGAATTTATACATATCGAAAACGCCACCGAAAACAACCTCAAACACGTGACGCTCGATATACCAAAGCAAAAGTTCATCGTCATCACAGGCCCTAGCGGTTCGGGAAAATCGACTCTCGCTTTCGATACGATTTATATGGAATCTCGACGCCGATACCTCGATACGTTATCGATGTATGCAAAGCAATTTGTCGGTCCCATTCATCGCCCAAAAGTCGAAAAACTCACCGGCATATCGCCTGCCATCGCCGTCGTTCAAGGAACACTCAGCAACAATTCTCGCTCGACTCTGGGAACCGTCACCGAAATATACGACATGTTGCGACTCATTTGGGGACGAGCTGGCGTGCAAATCTGCCCCAAATGCAAACTCGAAGTCGCCGCCTCGACCGAAGATGCCATCGTCGAACGCATGACGAGATGGCCGCAAAACACGCGAGCCATCCTCTACGCCCCCATCGTTCAAGAGCGAAAAGGCGAATTTACCGAGCTTTTCGAGTCTCTACGACGAATGGGATTCGTTCGCGCTCGCGTCGATGGAAAAGAAATTCTTCTCGAATCCGTCCGATCGCTTTCAAAAACTGTCCGCCACACGATTGATCTCATCGTCGATCGCATTATCGTCAAACCCAATGCACGCCCTCGCATTGCTGAATCGGTTCATACTGCCCTCGAACGCGGCAATGGCGTCTGCTACGTCGAGCGCATCATCGACGATAATAATGTTCAAAAAAACGTCTTTAGTATAAAGGCAACGTGTCCGAAATGCGGCATGTCTTTCCCAGAATTGTCGCCAAACATGCTGGCTTTCAATACTAAAGCTGGCCAATGCCCAAAATGCGAAGGCTACGGTTTTGTCGAAGGTATCAGCCCAGAGCGCATTTTCGGCGACGAAAATGCTTGCATACTACCAAAAGACAACTCGCCATCTTTCATCATTCCGCTTCAATACAATTGGGAATCCGACGAACAACGCAGTGAGCTCGTCAAAATTATTAAACAATTTGCAAAATTGTGCAACATTGAAACAAATAAGCCATGGGCTTCGCTAGCCACCGACGGAAAAAATGAATTCTCTCGAAGCCTACTCCAATGGTTTCAAACCGGAATCTCTGCCGATGACATCAATCGCGAAATTGCAATGCCATTTGCCGATAATTTTCAATGTCCAGAATGCCATGGTTGCCGCCTAAACCTCTATGCGCGCAATGTATACTTTGCAAATGCCAATATTGCCGAAATTCAAGAAAAAACAATCGACGAAGCCATCGACTTTTTTGATCACATCGATATGAGCGAAATCACGCCGATTGCTGCACGCATTTTACGCGAACTACTGCCGGCGCTCCTCGAACGCCTGCGCTTTTTAACTCGCGTCGGGCTTGGATATTTACAACTCGGACGCAGTGCCACGACGCTTTCGGGCGGTGAATCGCAACGCATACGACTTGCAAACATGCTCGGAAACGGACTCACCTCTGTCACATACGTCCTAGACGAACCCTCCATCGGCCTCCACCCGCGCGATCAAGCACGCCTCATCGGCGTACTACGAGAACTACGCGATCGCGGCAACACGGTCATCGCCGTCGAACACGACGACGCAACGATGCGCGCTTGCGATTACCTCGTCGATATCGGCCCACGCGCCGGAAAATTCGGCGGAAACGTCATCTACGCGGGCGATCTCAATCATATTGCAAATTGTCAATCTTCGACGACGATCGACTATCTCGTCGGTCGTAAATCCGTCCCTCTCCCAGCCACGACCGAACAAACCGACCACGGATTTATTCATATCGAAGGTGCAAAAAAGAATAATCTCAAAAATATCAACGTCGATATTCCCCTAGGCCGCATCGTTTGTATTACGGGCGTAAGCGGATCCGGAAAATCTACACTCATTAACGAAGTTCTCATTCCGTATGTCGATGCCAAATTGTGCGGAATTAATCCAGAATCATTGCAAACTCATGCCTTTGTCGATGAAATCGAAGGCATTGAAAAAATCGGACGCCTTCTCGAAGTCGATCAAAAGCCCATCGGACGCACACCGCGATCGAATCCTGCCACTTACACAAAAGTTTTCGACCTCATCCGCGCACTATTTGCTAGCACGATCGACTCTAAAATATATGGTTACACCCCATCGCGCTATAGTTTCAACGTCTCAGATAAGAAAAACGGCGGTCGTTGCAATGCCTGCGAAGGCGCTGGCGTCCGTACTATCGAAATGAAATTCCTCGCCAACACTTACGTCGAATGCGAAGAATGCCACGGAAAACGTTTCAACGATGCTACCCTGCGCGTCCAATATAATGGTAAGAATATTGCAGAAGTCCTCGATATGTCGTTCAGCGAGGCCGTCAAACACTTCGATGGACAATCGAAGATTGTCAAAATTCTACAAGCCGTCTGCAATGTCGGTCTCGGCTATATTAAACTCGGTCAACCTAGCCCAACTCTCTCCGGTGGCGAATCTCAACGTCTAAAACTCGCAAAAGAAATCGCCAAAACGTCGCGTACTCCGACGTTGTTTATATTCGACGAACCATCGACCGGGCTACACGCCGACGACGTCTGCCAACTCATCCAAGTCTTCTATAAACTGCGCGATCTCGGACATTCACTCATCATTATCGAACACAATCTCGATATTATTAAAACGTCTGATTATATCATCGACATCGGACCTGAACCTGGAAACGCTGGCGGGCAAGTCGTCGCGACAGGTACGCCTCGCGATGTCGCTCTACACGCCAACACACACACCGCTCGATTTTTAAAACCATTGTTCGACGTATAATATTTGCGAATACAACAATGATAAATATCGATTTCCGTTTACCATTCTTTTTCTAGTGGCTACGGCTATGTGCTCAGCGCCAGCCTGCTAGGCAGGCGCTTTGCGCGCATACGCCTACGCCGCTCCGCCTATTGCCGCCACAGCGGCAATACGGCTACGCCGTTGGCGCTATTGGCTCTGCCAATACGCGCCAACACCATATTTCTGCGATGTCATTCCAATTTCTCAGCTGAAGAATCGTATAATTCCACGCAATAATCGTCAATTGTCCGAGTCTCCGTCGATATATTGATACCAACCAAACAAGTCACTCTTTCATCGCTCACAATCGACAAACCATAATCCTTCGATCGAATCTCCGACATGGCTATTTGCGCACTTTGATCAATCTTAAAGTCTAAAACATAACGATACGATGCCATTGCAATCAACATATCGACGCCCTTTGACGATGCCCGATACTCCGCATGAACTCGCAATCCACATAAACGGCATAAGATAAATAAAATATTTTGAAAATGCTTTTCGCTATCTGAAATAATACTATATGGGCAAGACGACAAAAACGACGATATATGTTCGATAAATCCTTCGACATTTCCCGACGAAAAATCGCGCATAAGCCGCCCCATGTCAAAAGAATCGAGGCTGTCAGAACCCGTATAAAATAGATTCAATAAAAGCGGATAAAATCCTTCTTCCACTTCGAGATTGGGAATTCCCAATCGATAACTCTGATACTCTTCATCAAACGCTTTGATCGTCAAATACCCAGCCTGATACATCAACAATGCTGCATCTTTGTCTGCATTTGGCATCCGATAAAGCCGCATCTTGTCGATGCTATTATCGACTAATTTGACCAATAACTTATTTTGTCTGAGATATTCGATGAGAAACAGAGGTATTTCTGGTTCAAACCAATGATGCTGAGCGCATCCCCGTTTTAACGTCGATATCACACTAAACGGATGATACACACAAGGCGAATTTTCATAGAAATGATACCCATCATAGTGTTTGCGTATTGCTGCGATGAATTCGTTTTGAGTCATTTCACCTTGCGCGGCAAATGCCGAGATTTCATCGCGAAATTGCCATTTCAGTTCCCCATCGGTGATGCCACAGATTGCAGCATAGTCCGACGACAACGAGATATCTTCGATATCACTCAAACGACTCAATACACGCATCATCCCAATCTTGCTCACACCTGCGATAAAAACGAATTTGAGATAGCGATTGAGCGGTTTGAGGCAACTATAAAAACCGCGCAACATGTCGCAGTGCTTTTGATTGAGTTCAGGATTATCGAGCGTGTCGGTTATCGGCTGATCGTATTCATCGACGAGGACGACGACCTTCTGCCCCGTCTGCTCATATATTGCCTCGATACAGCTCGCAAATCGAACGCTAAACGACGATACTTCGAGTTGCGTTATGTCGTATTTCTTTTCCCAGCGGCGAAGATGATAATCGAGTATCGCACTCAATTGCCCATCTGTCTTAAAACTACCACTGAGATTGAGCCGTAAAACTGGATACGACTTCCAATTGCTGTCGAGTTCGTCGATGGCAAGGCCCTTAAAGAGCTCTCGTTTGCCCGAAAAATATGCCTCCATCGTCGACAAGAGAAGCGATTTACCAAACCGACGCGGACGCGATAAAAAGAAATATACTCCAGAATTGGCGAGGTCATATATATACTTCGTCTTATCGATATAAGCATACCCTTCTGTGCGTATATCGTAAAACGATTCAATTCCAACGGGATATTTGCGTTTCATACGACCTCCTGACTATTCTCTAAAGACTCCACACAATAATCGTCGATCGTCCGAGTTTTGGTCGATAAATTGATCCCGATGAGCGTCGTCTTCTTATCGTCGGTCGCGAATGGCAGTGCATACTCCTTTGAACGAATCTGCGCCATAGCGGCTTGCGCACTTTGATCGATCTTGAATTCAAATACATAGCGATATGATGCCGTTTCGATGAGTATGTCGATCCGCCCAGACGACGTGCGATATTCGGCATGTACGCTCAAACCACACAAACGGCACAGAATGAATAAGACATTCTGGAAGTGCTTTTCGCGATCGAGAACGATATCGTATGGGCAAGATGACAAAAACGAAGACAAGCGTCCGATAAAACCCGAAATATTGCCCGAATTCAAATCCGATACAAAGCGAGTGGCTTCGAATGGCAATGATCTATCATAAGTGCGAGGCCAATAATATTGCTTGAGAAAGAGCATAAAACCCTCTTCGACTTCGCGATTTGGGAATCCGAGCGTATAACTATCCGACGCTCTGTCGTACGATTGAATCGTCAAATATCCCGTCTGATACATTAAAGCAATCGGCGATTGTCGGATCGAATCGATATAGTCGAGCTCGTGCTGTGTGGCAACGTATCCGTCGAATACGCTCTCTAGCGATAGCGAATAGTCGTGAATGAGATTGACGAGCAATGTCGGCGTCCCCGATGCAAACCAATAGTGCCCAAGTTCTCGAGAATCAAATGTATAAAGCAAACTAAATGGATTGTATATGCCTACGCTTTCTTTACTAAAATGATAACCATCGTATAACTCTCGAAGTTGCGATTTCAACTCTTGGCTTTCGATATGATGTTTAGCCGCTAGCATATCGATATCTTCTCTAAAATACTCATCAAGTTCCGACTCGCTGATACCACATATATCACAGTAATCATTCCGGAATGATATATCTTGGATATTATTCAAACTGCTAAATACGCTCAACTTTCCGATTTTACTCACGCCCGTCATGAAGACGAATTTGAGATAGCGATTGAGTGGTTTGAGGCAACCATAGACACCGCGCAACATATCGCGGTGTTTTTGGTTGAGCTCTGGGTTATCGAGTGTATCGGTTATCGGTTGTTCGTATTCATCGACGAGTACGACGACTTTTTGCCCTGTCTGTTTGTATGCCGCCATGATGATACGAGTCAAACGATCGCCGAAAGTGAACGAGCATGGTACTAACTGATATTGCGACTCCCAAATGGATAATTGGCAATCTAACCGAGACGGCAATGTTGCAGGATCGTTGTAATCACCAATATTGAGATTGAGCCGCAAAACCGGATACGACTTCCAATCGCTCTCGAGTTCTTCGATTGCCAATCCCTTAAAAAGCTCTCGATTGCCCGAAAAATACTCCTCCATCGTCGACAAGAGAAGCGATTTTCCGAATCGGCGCGGGCGCGATAAGAAGTAGTACATTCCAGAATCGACGAGGTCGTAGATATATTTCGTCTTATCGACGTAGACATACCCACCTGTGCGTATATCGTAAAACGATTCAATTCCGACGGGATATTTGCGACGCATTAAGTGTGCTCCTCATACGACATAGAATACACGACAAGACCTCACGATGCCACCGCAGTGCGATTGCCTTAGCCATATCTACTGCCACAAGAACCGCACACGAGCATCTCGTCTAGATTACACGATCGGAGCACAAAAATCGACATGTGCAATGCGCACGACTGGCGCATCGCACAATTTTGCGATCTAGAAACAATTCTTATGATTCTTCTTCGGACAGTCCCCGCCAAACTTCTCGCATTGATAACACACTTCATTTGCCAGATACGTTTCACGATTGCCGCGAAAAGCCGATAAATTAGCGATGTTTTCGAACGTGACTTCGGCGATCTTCTCGAGTGCTTCGTGCGTGAAGAACGCCTGATGCGAAGTGACGAGTACGTTATTAAATGACAAGAGACGCGTCAATTGATCGTCTTTGATCACGTCGTTAGAATGGTCTTCGAAAAAGTACTGCGCCTCTTCTTCGTAGACGTCTAGGGCTGCGCCACCGATCGCGCCGTCTTTCAAAGCCTCGATGAGAGCCGCCGAATCGATGAGTGCACCGCGCGACGTATTGACGATGACGGCATTTGGCTTCATCAGCGACAAACGCTTCGCGTCGATGAGATGATGCGTTTCGGCAGTCAATGGGCAATGCAACGACACGACATCGGATCGCGATAGCAATTCATCGATCGAGACATACTCGATACCGGCATTTGGATTGGGATACGGGTCGTAAGCCAAAACTTGCATGCCAAAACCCCGACAAATATCGATAAAACAACGCCCGATTTGCCCCGTTCCAACGACGCCAACGATCTTTCCGTGCATGTCGAATCCGAGCAATCCATTGAGGTTAAAATTGCCATCGCGCGTGCGCAAATAAGCTCGATGAATCCGGCGATTGAGCGTCATCAAAAGCGCGATGGCATGCTCGGCGACTGCAAATGGCGAGTACTTCGGCACTCGAACGACGTGAATCTTTCCAAATGCATGGCGAATATCGACGTTATTGTAACCTGCACACCGCATCGCGATGGCTCGCACGCCGACATCGACGAGGACATCGATCGTCGCGGCGCCAATGTCGTCGTTGACGAACGCACAAACGACATCATAGCCCGCTGCCAGCTTCGCAGTATCGGGCGTGAGCTTGCCTTCGATGTACTTTATTTCAAATCCATATCGTTCGTTTTCTTTATCGAGATATTTGCGGTCATACGGCTTGGTATCGAATACAATGACTTTCATCGTTATTTCTCCTATGTCTACAAACGACTGAGCGACATCTGCGACGGACAACGATTTTGCAATCGACGCCATCTTCACGACGCATACGAATAAACACACCAATCAAGTAGGCAAGTGCCACACCGATTTTTCGACAAAAAAGGCGACCTCAAGCGGTCGCCTTTTGTCAGTCATCGTTCGCTATCTACTTTCTATCTTTCGATCCGAGTTCTTTACCGCCTTTGCCATTGTCATAGATAAAGACGACTTGAGAATCGGAATAGACCGCGTCGCTGGCTGTCGCATTGATCTGTTCGTGAGCTTGTAACGTCGTGTTGTGATACGCTTCACCGCCGGATGTTCCACGCCCAGCATTTTGATCTTTCACGACGACATTGGCCTCGCCTTTCCCCAGAGCCTTGCCGACGACATAGGCATTGGTGCCGAGTTTCGTTTGATACGCTCCAAACGACGTAGGCAATTCGAGTCCGAGTTTCTTCTCACAATCGGCATACGTCTTCGAGCTCTCCACCGAGCAATCGATCATCCGGGGGCTACTCGCCCCCCCCTATATTCCCCGTCATGATGTTTCAACGGAAAGAGTAGATTCGGTAGCCATGCCCCGCCCTACCGGCTTTTTTGCAGGTCTCCCCACAAAATCTAAAAGTATCTATAATTTACGGTGATTTCGATGATGGTGGCATTTTTGAATGTCGGGAGCCAGAATGCTTTTTTGTGAGGGATTCGAGCCATTCGAGCCATCGCTCCCGCATTATAGGCGTAGTCGATAGATGTTTTTTCGTTATAGTAGACGTATGTTGGGTGATTGAGCCGCTTTTCGACGCCATTCTTCTTGACGACGAACAATCCATCCGACGAGATAGTCATGAGTGCGTCGTCGATTTCGAGCATATCGAAGACTGTGCCGGGGATATGCGTTGCATTGGCGGCGATCAGATTTGCGTTTGAGGGCGATTTATTGGCGTTATATCGATATATATTGCCATCTTGAGCGATATATATCGTTCCATTATCGCCAAACGAAACGGCTTGTGCATTGCAAAGTGCATCGTCGGTCAGTATGCGTTCGACGACTGAATCGCGTTCGATACTTTTGGCATTGGGAACGCGCCAAATCGTACAAGTATCACGCAACCACATATAGACGGCGCCCGATTTGTCGAAGTCCATTTTCCCGAGTTCTGTGCCGAGTTTTGCCGTTCCGATTGTCACGGAATTGGGCAAGCCAACGCCATTTCCAAACGATTGCGTCCAAGCGATCGATCCGTCGTGAGATTTTGAGCCTTGCATGACGAATACCGACGATTTTTGTGCTTCGTCGTTAGTCTGTTGGTCATCACGTCGTGAGGGGGCAAAGCGAGCTGCGACATAGACATTAGCTCGATCGCAGCTCACAGTTGGGGTATCGATGATTTCGTAGGCGGTACCATTCAATGAAAAGTGCGAGCAAATTGGAGTATTGTTTGCGTTTGGGGCATTGTTTGAATTTGGAGTAATGATACACATTGCATTGGGCGTTGTATAGATCCAAGATCCATCGCCACATGTAGCGAAATTTGTACTTTCTGTAGGCAATGTATACAACAACTCACCTTCTTCTGAGCATAATCTAGATCCTTGGGCAGTATGAATTCCCCATATACATATATCATCGTTGCATGCGTGCGATATTGCATCGATGCCCAAGTCGGCGGCTTGTTTGATGCATGAGTTTTCGATGTATTTCCATATATTATCGCCATCGAGTCGATAAATGCTCCCATCGGATCGAGCGATCCAGATGGCGTCGTGATTTGGGCTAAAGTCGACGCCGGCGATATCGTTCAAAGCGACGTCGGCGCGGGCTGAGCCATCGCGTATAGGTTGATCGCCCGTTCCGGCGACGACGATGCTCTTGTCGCCTGCGAGTTCGTGACCGAGTATCGATTCAGGGCCAGAAAACACGTTAGTCGCGATGATGTATTGTCGATCGTCGAATTTTTGGACGCTGACGAGCAAATCGCCGTGGATGTTATGCGCCGTCATCGCCGAAACGGCGATGCCATCGTTATAAAAATCGTACAAATCGGATTCGCCATGAGATTTTGGCACGAACCATCCGCCTTCGAAGACGTCGTTCATCGAAAGCGATTTCGATCGATAAATCGTCGCCCTTCCTTGTTCGGGCAATAGCATCAACAGGGCAGATCCCGTTGCCGCGAGTTTTGGAACACTTGTCAATTTGAAGACATCGCTCGAGCACGGAGACCCTGTTTGTGATGGCGACTTAAAAAACGCGGGCACATAAGACGTTTCAAACGCTCCAATCTTATCGAGAGACAAGAAGTTCATGGCGTTTCCGACTTTATACCATGCGCGTTGTTTTCCGTCGGTTGCTAGGGCATCGATGGCGCCAATGCGCATCAATTCGACATCTTTCGTTTTCATATTGACCAGGCTCAATCGCTCGATCGTGGGCGCATAGGCGAGGGCGAAAGCACCATCTAGCCAAGAATAGAGAGACGTCGTACCGACGAGGGCGTTATATGCGTAGGGCGAGGCTTTTCCGTCGTGATACAAGCTGCCGAGGCGTTCATCTTGAGTTTTTGCGCCGTCGATGCAGATGGCATGAGTTTCCCAATCCGAGCGCGGCAAGCGCCAAAAGCTCCCAGCTTTGGCATCGAATGCCAGATCGTATTCGCCCCAAGGGGCTATGCCGCTCGTATGTTCGAGCGGCGACACGAACCAGTCGACCGTTCCGCGAGCACTAAGTGTTTCCCAATCTATCGATTCGATATCGACGACGAGCACGTGCGAAGCGTCTTTCCAATAGGGCGAATATACTTTGCCATGGCGTGCGATTATCGTCGGCGAGGCGGGCAAATGATAAGCATAAAAGTCTTCTAGATTGCTGGGTGGCGTTCGCACGCCGTTGCCCGTCACGACGACGACTTTATCGTTCGATTTGTCGATCGCCAACAATCGTGCAGGCAAATACGCCCCTTCGAATGTCTCCCAAGCATATAAAATGCCTTCATCTTCGACGACATGTGTAAACTGAGCAAAAGATCGCCCAACGTCGCGAGCATTGCCCGATTCGCCTGCGGCATCTGCCGCTAGATTCCCAACAATACGAATCAGTTTTGCAGATTTCAAGCTATCGAATGGTGCGTTTTGGGATTCATTCCCCGTTCCCTCGGCATTGGGCGCCATTGTCATTTCATAAATGGCGTTGCCAAACACCCAATAGACGTTTTTCGTTCCGCGTCCAATGCCTCGGAATTGCCCGAAATCAGCCGCTTCGATCGACATTTCATCCATTGCCACGGGGCTATGTTCGTCGCGTTGATTTGTTCTTTTCCCGATGACTTCGACCGCTCCCGTCGTCCGATCGAGGGCAATGATCGGGCGCCCTGGCGCCGCTAAGACATATTGATGATTGCCAATCGACGTCAGACTATAGCCCCAATCATTCCCCCACGGTTCATCGCCTAACAAAAGCTCATAATCTGATAAATCCCAGATTATCCGCTTCGATCCGCGATTGACTTCGACGATTTGGCGCGTTCCTCTGTCGGCATACATCCATCGTTCCGAATCGATCGCCACCACTGCCGAGGGCACCCATGCGCCCGATATCTGCGTTTCGTCGATATTGTCGGCGATATAGGCTACTCGAGCATCGTCAAAGGCCCCACCGTTCCAGCCATTATCGCCATCATCACAGCCACTCACACGCCATGCCACACACAGTGCAAAACACCCCAAAAATAACGACGTTCTTCGACGCATTCCCGCAATACCTATCCCTTCAAAATTGCACAAAGCACTCATCAGCATCAATTCAGCACGCGCCAACATTCCAAACGCATCGACGTTCTTCGACGCTTTCCACATCATGCCTATTTCTTCGCAATTGCACAAAGCTTCCAAACGCATCGACGTTCTTCGACGCTTTCCACATCATACCTATTTCTTCACAAAGCTTGCTCAAAATGCGCTATGGTGCGCGCCGATTGCCGTCTCCGAGCGCATGCGCTTAAAGGTGGCGATCCGATTCTTCGCGTTCTCCGTCGCACGGCGCCACGCCGCCTCTCGACGAAGCCTTTTAACACGATTTCAACGCCATTCCCAACCTTCGACTCGGTCTCGATTGCACGATTCATTGGCGATATTGATTAGCTATGTGTTGCGATTTCCGAGCATTCACCATCACTTCAAAAGAGTACACATGACTTCGACGAACGATAAATCCAGCATGCAATGTGACCAAACATCGACATCTCACGACGTTCAAAAATCCGGCGTTCTAGCCAAATCCGACATTCGCAGCACGCTACCCGAAGAACTCGAAACGATACTCGTCGACGAACTCGGCGAAAAAAAGTTCCGTACCGCTCAAATCCTTCGATGGGTCTTTGAAAAACGCGCCCAATCCTGGGACGAAATGACAAATCTCTCCAAATCCCTCCGCGAAAAACTCGCCAATCGATTCGATCTCGCTCCCTTGCCCATCGCAGAAGAGCACATTGCCAAAGATGGCACGAACAAGATCGCCTTCCCGCTCCACGACGGCAGCATCGTCGAATCCGTTCTCATCCCCACCCCCGACCGGCTCACGCTATGCGTATCGTCACAAGTCGGTTGCAAATTCGGTTGCGCTTTCTGCCGCACCGCTACGCTCGGATTCCATCGCCATCTATCGGCAAGCGAAATCGTTCAACAAGTCCTCGTCGCTCAAGAAGTCGCCCATCGTCGACTCGATCGACGCATCACAAACATCGTATTTATGGGCATGGGCGAGCCACTCGATAATTACGAAAACGTCGTTAGAGCACTCAAAATCCTACTCCACTCGCAAACGCTCGACTTTTCGCGTCGAAAAATAACCCTCTCCACCGTCGGTCACGTCACAGGGCTCCAAGCACTCGCTCGCGAAAATCTCGGCATCAATCTAGCCATTAGTTTGCACGCCGCCAGCGACGAATTGCGCAGCCAAATCATGCCTGCCAATCGCATTTGGTCACTCGACGAACTTTTCAATACGCTACGTGCTTTCCCGCTCGACGCCCGTCAACGCATCACCTTCGAATACATCATCATCCACGATCTCAATCACAGCGCTCACGACGCCAATCTGCTCGTCAAGCGACTCCACGGCATTCCGGCAAAAGTCAATCTCATCGGCTTCAACGCCTTCGATGGTTGCAAATTCCAATCACCTACCGAAGCCGAAATCGTCGATTTTCAAGAACGACTCCTTCGCAAAGGGCTATCGACATCGCTACGGCTTCCTCGCGGCGACGACGAACTCGCCGCTTGCGGACAACTCGGCCACAAAGGCGAATAACGCATCAAAGCGGCGAAGGCTGTGCGCAGCCCCAATGCTAACAAAAGTCGAATCGTATACTGCGCACGCGCTTGGGATATTTCAAAATGATTTCGACGACGGGCGCATCGGGGGTGCCCCACGAAGCCGTTTCTTCGTCGCATCGCACGTGATAATCGACGATTTGCCCACGCGACTTGGCTCGCATGAGCACAGCCGTAGCACACCGAGCTAAAGCCCCCCATAAATCCCGATTGTTCGTCGGATGCGCCGCAAGACACGTCGCACAAGCGTCTTGCAAAGTCGCTTGTAGCTGCGCTTCGAAAGCCGACTCCTCGTCGGCAAATACCTGCACATCGGGCGCATCGACTTTTGGCGCCATTTCGGTACGAAGCGATCCACTCGATCCATATAGAGCGACGACGCGACGCCTCCCGACAACCTTGCCGACGAGCACTGCAACACCACTGTGCGCAAGAGTCTGCGCCGCATCGAGCGAGATATCGGGCATGTCGTGCACGCCACGAAGATATGGAGCACACCCCAAAACGAGTGGTGCAGCAAGGCACGACGCGGGGAGTTTATCGGCAGAACGCCGCCCCGGCGTAACCGTTTGAATGCGAGGCCAAGTCAACGTCGCAAAACGAGGAAGACACTTCTGACGCGCCACGATTTCTTCTATCGACGCCCGTTCCTCCGGATCGAGTAATACAACCATATCGCGCCTGGCACTCGATTTGGCGCAAATGCTACACACGTCGTCTTGAATCTGCGCGTCGCTAATCCCCGGTAACACGATCGCATCGAGATCTTCAGCCGCATCGATGAGCCTCTCGACAGCCTCCACAACCGAGCTCAATTGGCTCGGATCGGCATGCACCGCCGTCGTGCGATCAATCCCATTCATCGTCGCATGACAAGCGGCATGCGCCGCCAAATAATCGTCGCGCTCGATCAATCCACATATCGCCTGAAACTTCGAAAAAGAATCGGTGCGCACGACGTGCGCAGGCGCATTGGGCAATGATTGAACAATTCCGAGATTCATGTCTTTCTCCTCTTCTCCTTGCGATCCTATCAAAACGCCTACACAGATCTATACAAGATCTGTGCTTCTTTTGACTCACTAAAAATACCCGAAAACGCATTGCCTTGTGAAGATCCTTCTATGACCACAACTCAACTATCGACCAACTTCAAGACGTCATCCCGTTCATTCTGATAATCTCATAGAACGTCAATTGTCACACTCGAGATAATTGAATTGTATTTCACAAGATAGAAAACCCAAAATGCCATCGTCAGGATGATACTCACTGGATGTAATATCTAGGATGATTACTTTCACATCACAGGATGGAACATCTAGGATGATTACTTTCACATCACAGGATGTAATATCTAGGATGATTACTTTCACATCACAGGATGTAACATCTAGGATGATTACTTTCACATCACAGGATGTAACATCTAGGATGATTACTTTCACATCACAGGATGTAACATCTAAGATGATTACTTTCACATCA
>SFMP01000148.1 GCA_004554395.1 Myxococcales bacterium
ACGATAGTGAGCACATAGCGCAGCCGGCGACGTATGCCCAACGGGCATAGGCGACGAATCAATGCGGAGCGTATGCGCGCAACGATAGTGAGCACATAGCGGAGCCGGCGACGTATGCCCAACGGGCATAGGCGACGAATCAATGCGGAGCGTATGCGCGCAACGATAGTGAGCACATAGCGCAGCCGGCGACGTATGCCCGCAGGGCATAGGCGACGAATCAATGCGGAGCGTATGCGCGCAACGATAGTGAGCACATAGCGGAGCCGGCGACGTATGCCCAACGGGCATAGGCGACGAATAAAGGCGAAGCGTATGCGCGCAACGATAGTGAGCACATAGCGCAGCCGGCGACGTATGCCCAACGGGCATAGGCAACGAAATCGAGGCAACAAAGATGTGCCAAAGAGAGTGAAAAGCGGGGCGACAGAGGCGCATGGGAGTGGCGAAAAGTGCCGAGAAATGCGCAGGATTGGGCGATAAATTTGCGCATAGATTGCAGAATGTGATAAATGGTGGGCGTTGTTCGTCGTTTTCTGTTTGAGCGGGGAAGTTCTGTGAAAGTTTGTCTGAAATGTTTGTCGATATTTGATGATGCCGTTCGTTTTTGCCCATATCATGGCGCGGAGTTGCGTCCGTTCGTGGGGCGTACGTATGAGGCTGGTGAGTCGGTTTGTGGCTATTACCTGCAGAAAAAGATAGGTTGTGACGGTTTGGGCGTCATTTACCGGGCGACGAAGGGCGCGAATACGTATCGTTTGCGCATATATTCCGATGCGTTATTGCTCGAGTCGGAGCGCGTATCGAGGTTGTGTGAATTGCTCGAGAGCGACACGAAGATGTCGGGTGGGGCGATACCGGTTGCCGATTTTGACCGCACGGAAAGTGGTGGATTGTATAGTGCGCATCCGTATATTCCTGGGTATTCGATGCGAGATATCATCGAGCGCGGGGAGGTTCTGCGAGAGTCGGATGTGTCGGAGGTGTTGTTGCTGTTGCTTCGCGCGGTTCGCGACATTCATTCGCAAGAGAAGGTGCATGGGAATATTGCGCTTTCGAACATCATATTGGATGGCAGTGGGCGCATTCGGATTCACGATGCTGGGCTTTGGGATGTCGTTCGAGGCGAGCAGTTCGAGTCGATACGCGACGACCACCCGAGCTTTTTTGGCGACGTTTTGGAGTTGATGTCGCCGGAGGTGGCGCGTGGCGATCGGCCGCTGGTGTGTAGCGACGTATTCAGTTGTGGTGCGGCGGCGTGTTATTTGCTTGGGTTGGCGCCACTGAACCGGGATCCGATTCAAATCGTCAATGAACGGATCGATGGGATAACGTTCACGCTGCGCAGTGAAGAGGCTCGCAAAGTCGTGAGCGATGATTTTGCCGATTTGCTTGAGGCGTCGACGTTTGGCACGCCTGGCGTGCGCTTCCAAGCGACGAGGGCGTTTATTACGGCGCTTTTGAGCGTGCATCCGAGTTTGGATGAAGACCTCGATGCGCTCGATGGGGAGCTTTGCGATAGGCTTCTGAAGGGTGCGGAGCGCGTGTCGTCGTTTTTCGACCTCAAGGCGATCGAGTCGGATAAGGCGCAGAAGGCGGTTGTCGAAGACGGGATGCGGGCGTTGCAAGTGAGCGAGCATCGAATCGAGAAGACGATTCGCGGCGTCGATTCGGATAGAACGGTCGTCGAGCGGACGCAATTCGATGGATTGAGCCATTTGATTGGCGAGGCGCTGGAACAGACGGCGGTAACAGATATTATGGAACGCGCCGTGACGACGGAGATGGATCCGGTCGATGCGACGCCGACGGTCGAAATGAAAAAGGCGGATTCGAGCAAGTCGCTTAGCCCAGTCGACGATTTGTCGTCGGCGTTGGACCGCGAATTGTTCGACATATTCAACCAAGCGCAGAAATCTTCGTCGCAGCACGATAGATCGCTTTTGGGCGGCGAAAAGATCGACTTTGATTCGTTGATTTCGGATCCGTTTGCCGACGAGAAATCGGAGGATGGCCACGAAAAAGCGGCGGATTTGTTCAAAGATTTCGAAGTGTTGACGCGCGATGACAAGGCGCCGAGCGAGAAATCGAAGGACGCGAGCAAAGATATATCGGAGGCTGAGAAATCGGAGGCTGAGAAATCGGAGGCGGATGACTCGGATGCGAAGCGCGAAATCGTTGCTGGTAGCGATTCTCAAGTTGCCAAAGAGACGGCAAAAGATGGAGATCGCTCGGAAGGCGACGAAAAATCGGAAGCGATCCAGAAAGCCGAGGCGGCAGAGCACGCCTTCGAAGCCGACGAAGCGGCATTTGCGGAACGCGGGGAACGCGGGAAACAGCCGCATAAGCGGATTGGAAAGCGCGACAATGGCGAGAAATCGGATCGCAGCGATGTCGTATCGATGTCGGAAAGCAAGGAGACGATGCGCGTGCGCCGTCGTTGCCGACGAAGCCCAGAAGATTGTCAACCGCGCAACGACGTCGTCGAAGCCGATACGTCGATTCATGCGACGGCCGAACGCAAGAATTTGCCGCCATTTAGCAAGTTGCCCGTGTTGACGGCGACGAATGGCTATGCGTTTGACGAAGCGGATGAAGACGACGATGTCGATATGGAACAAGCGGCATTTGATTTGTCGGAAATGGACGCGGACGAAGGACAAGAGGCGGCTTCGAGCGATGGCGCGAGCGATGGATCGTCGGGTGAAGAAGGCGATTCTGAAGTGCAAGAAGCGGGCGCGGAATCGGCACAAGACGACGAAGGGAACGTCTTTGACGACGTGGGCGATGATTTCGACGACGTCGACGATGAAGCGCAAGAAGCGGGGGCTGGATGGTTTGGAAACGAGGGCGAAGAGGCGCCTGTTGCCGACCGAGGCAAGAGCGGCAAACGCTGGATGCGCGTGGCATTGCTCATCGCGCTCGTACTCGTCGTGATTTGCGTCGTCGTCGGAGTTGCGAAGTTTGGATCGCAAGGAATTGGGGATCCGGAGGCAGATGATGCCGAGGCATCGCAGGCAAAACTCGCCGAATTCGAGAAATTGCTGGCCGATCCGACGAAAGAGAATCGCGTCGTTGCGACGGCGATGCTCGTCGAGTTGCGAGATGCGAATCTCGGACAAAAGACGATGCAGAAATGCCGCGAGAATTACGTTCAGGCATTTGAATCGGAAGCGAAGAAAATTCGAGGAACGTTGAAAAAATCTGTCGATGCTTCGAACCCACTCGATATGAAGGCGGGCATTGGGGAGATCGATAGTGATTATCTGAATTGCATTGGCGCTATAGCAGAGGGCGATGTCGAGCGCGAATCGAAAGAAGCGGCATGTGTCGCGACGCAGACGAAAGCGAAAGAAGAGCTCAAACGCCAATCGGAAAGTGCGGCGTTGGCCCTCGAACCCGAATATGAAAAGGAACGGGCGGGCTGGACAGAGCTCGAGGGCATATATCGCGATATATTGGCGCAACGCCGAGGGGGGGGCAACAACTTTGCCGCAGAATTAGACGAGGCATCGGGCGAAATCCAAGCGTATGATGGATTGCTCGAAGCGCTCGTCGCATTGAAGGGCACCCAAGAAGGTGTCGATCTCATGGTCGAGGGTAGCCAGGCTGCGATGGGCAATGTGGCTCCGAACCATGAACAAGTGCCAGATGCCGAAGCCATGAGCAATGGGCTAGGCGTGGCGGCAGCCTCCGAACAGGGCAATGTAGAGGCTCAGGCGCAAGCCGAGGCGGATGCAGAAGCGCAGCGATTGGCTGAGGCACAAAACCAAGCCGAGGCGGATGCAGAAGCGCAGCGATTGGCAGAAGCTCAGGCGCAAGCCGAAGCGCAGCGATTGGCTGAGGCACAAAACCAAGCTGAGGCGGATGCAGAAGCGCAACGATTAGCCGAGGCGCGGCGTGCTGAAGCTCAGCGGCAAGCAGAAGCCCAGAAACAAGCCGAGTCGCAACAGCGTGCCGAAGCGATGCGCCAAGCACGCGAGCAAAGACTAGCCGAGGAACAGCGCATTGCCAAAGAACGCGAAGAAGCGCAAAGGCAAGCAAAGGCCCAAAGACAGGCGCAAGCCCAGCAGCAAGCGGCGGCGGCAAAACCGACGGAACGCCGAGTTGCAGAAAAGCCAGCCGCCGCGCCGACGCCCACACCGGCGCCTGCGGCGGCGGCCGCTGGCGGGCAAGTCCCGACGGCAAAACTCATCGCCGACGCCAATGCCGCGATGAATAAAAAGGATTTTGCGGGTGCTGTGAAACTCCTCGAAACGGCCATTAAACAAGATCCGCGCAATGGTCGAGCTCATTTCACACTCGCCAAAGCCAACGAACGTCTCGGCAAACTCGCTTTGGCGGCTCAGAATGCCAAAACGGCTTGTGATTTATTGAAAGCGGCGAGTTGTTATAAATATTTGGGCGATTTGTATAAGAAGACGGGGCAAGATGCCGAGGCGGCCGAGGCATATTCGAAAGCCAAATAGCGCATTGCTCACAAAATTCTTTCTAAAAGTGGCGATATTCGTATAGGAAAGGCGGCGGCTTCGGCTTTGCCGCCTTTTTTGCGTTTGCGCATGGCGAACGCACGACGGTAGCCAGCGAACCGACTTTTTTCGCCTATCATGATGGATATTTGAGCAATGCGCCGCTGGCGATATTGCCGCTTTTTCGAGGATCGAAATGAACACGACAGAGAAAACAATCGAACGACACCCGCGGCTCATCTATGTGATTGGGCTCATTTTGTTAGGCATGTCGTGCATTGCGTGCAATGCGCAGCCGAAGGAGCGCAAATTCGACGAGCAAATCGCTGCCGATACGTTTCGTTTTCAATCGCCCGAGGGCGTGATTCAGAACGACGAGCGCGTCATCGAAGGGCTGACGCTTTCACTCCAATCAGAATACCCCGTCTGGCGCGATACGCTAGCCGTATCGGTTAGGATATTGCTCAAGAATACGACGCAATCGTTCGTCTATGCGCGCGTCATGCCGCATTTATTCATCTACGATGAGAAGAGCCAACAGCCGCTTTATTGGTCGAATATCGACTTGTCGTATGCCGAATCGGTGGGGCCCGGGACGATGAGCATCGTATCGTTGCCCGTAGGTGCCACGCATTCGACGGCGATTCCAATTAAAGCGGTAAAATTCGCCGAGGTTGATTCTACGATTTGGCCAGAATATACTATCTACGACTATGTGCCGACAGGGGCGTATACGATGCGACTGGAACTCGATTTTTATAACGACGAGAACGAAAAGATCGGGACGATGCATTCGAACTTCATCGAATTCACGAGCATATTGACGGCCCCCGAGGTGATCCCCGCGCCCATACCGCCAAAAACGTAGAGAGGAGTCGTATGAATTGGATCAAACTTGCAGTCATGACGGGATTATTCATTGTAGCCGCAGTGCCGAGTGCTTTCGCGAGCATGCCATATAAGTGCAAAGTCGAGATTCGCTATGGCGCTCACCGCGCCGATACGCAACAGCGCGGGGAATCGGTTCAAGCTGCGCTTATCGGCGGGATGCAAACGGGTTGCACACGAGCCTGCAAAGACGTCGAGGCGGCATCGGATGGCAAATCGCGATCGACGTGTTTCGACGCCTGTATACGCGAGGCCAAATTCGTCGTTGCCTACTGCATCGATCACCATTCAAAAGACGACATTGCGCTGGCCGACGACGCCATCGAGCAAGCGCGGCGAGCTCTCACATCGGGTACACCGCGACAAACACCGCGTGGCGAAGCTCAGAAGCCCGAGCTATATGGCAGCAAACGCGCGGCGACATCGCAAGATTCTCTACTGCTGACGCGTTGGTATGGCGCCTACGAACAGCCGCAAAAACAAACGACAACGCGCAAGGAACGCAAAACCGACCTCATCGAAATGCAGTCGCCACGGCGCACGCTCATTTTGATGCGTCCCAAACAAGCACCGCTTTTGAATTTGCGTTAGCACGACTCGTTCCTTGGCACGGTATTTGCGGATTTATCGGTGAAGGAAGCGTTTCATCCATAGGATATTCATCTTTATGGATGAAGCGTACTCCACTTTGAGCTCACACGGTGTGAACTCATTACGCCACATGGAGCAAAGAAACAGAGATGAGAAACTTTTTGGCGTTATTACTATCGCTTTTTATCGTACCGATGACGGCGTATGCAGCCGACCCCGATGTGGCGTTCAATAGTCCAGATTCGCATGGGCGCAATCATTCGGTTGGCATAGGCATAGGCGCGACATTTTCGCCATCGATGCTCCCGATACCGCGCGATGTACCTCTGACGCTCGATTATCAATATCGCTTCGTGTCGTTCTATAGCATGGGAGCCGAGGCGACGATCAATTTTAAATACTACGAAGATATACCGTGTTTTAATATATATTGGATCCATGCATTCCATTTGTACAAATCCGAACACTTTGTCTTTTCGCTACAA
>SFMP01000149.1 GCA_004554395.1 Myxococcales bacterium
GATCCGAGGAATCACCTCTTTTTCGACGATATCTCGGTACGCTTCGTCGATCGATTGACCTAGCTCCGCTGGCGTCTCGATCACGTGACGACCATAAAATTCCGTAAAATCACGCGCTAGCGCAGAATTGTAGTAATAACCACTCGATTGACTCAACAACTCGTCTGCTTCAAATGCCGCTCCCTTCACATACTTAGGAAACAAAAACGGCTCTTCATCTTCAAAAAAGATCGACAACAGCTTCTCATCGTGCGTCTTGCACCATTCATTGCAAACATATACGGCATAATTGAAAAACTGCTCCGTCAAATCGACACGTGTCAATAACCCCGACGACACATAGCGGCAAAGCGGCGCATACACATTCGGCCTATGCGGATGATCCTGATACCGGCACGCCATCGTATATAACACAGGTGTCTGTTTGGGCAGCCGCCACGGCCTCGCCGACAAGTGACCTTCAAGCCCCACATGACCTAACCGCCCCAACGTCGGGCTCTTGATCATCCAAGACATGACGAAACTCATCAACTCTTTGCGTCTCCTACTCACCCTCGTCGGATTATCGTCATCGTCCGACAACTTTCCACCCGCCAATTCATCGATAAATGGATGCTTGCGAATTTGAGAAACGCCGTGTAACTCTTTCCAAAGTAATAATGCTCGCGATTGAAATGAACGGCTACTCCCCGACTTTCGTCGATCGATCTCCACAACTCCGTTTGTATAGTTTCGTTCAAAGTCATGCATCCGATCATCCAATACCGACGATAATATCTCTTCCGCCGTATCCGAATTGAGTTCTACGACTTCTCCCGCAACCGCCTTCTCCCAAATCCGCTCAAACGCCGTTCCATCGATGGCAAACGGCATCGGCTCATAGCCAGCAAGCGCCTCGCCCACGGGCGTCGCACATTGGATCTGCTTGTTGTCATTCGCCGCTACTCCTCGAAACACGCGAAGACTCTCCCCTCCTTGCGCTCGATACGCACGGTTTATCAGCGATCCCAATTTGTCCAGCTTGTTATGCGACTGTTGCAACGATTCATTCAATCGAGGATCGTTTTCACAAATCCGCTTAAACGATTCAAATACCGACGCCCATTCGCCCTTCAATTTGCTACCAATTTCTGGGCTCTCTGTCGTCTTCTCTCGGGGCATTTTCTTATTCCCCTGCGACAAACAATACAACTGGCAAGCCCGCCAAAATTCGATCTCTTGCTCAAATCGAATGTCAAACTCCGCAAGCCGGAATATTTCTTCCATCAACGGGTCAAATACACTACCCATCAAATTCAGCTCCAAATCCGTCGTCTTCGGCGGGCTCATAAACGACACCAACGCCTCTCGCCACCTCGGATTGAAACTCTTGACATCCTCATCCGTCAAAAAATTATAAATGTCTTCAAAATCACCCGATTTAAACACGTATTCATGGAATAAACCCAAATGCACACCCGTGCGAACTTCCATGCTGCTATATCGATACAGCTCATTCACATACATATCGTGCATGTCCATGAGATGCGGATCCGGCGATCGCTCCATCAAAAATAACATCGCACGCGCCTCAAATGTAAATCCATGACGAATCATAAACTGCGTCAATAATCCGATAAAGACGATCTCTTCTTCATATATCGAACGCTTGTCACACGAACGCATAAAATGCGCCATCTGCGAAAACACCGCCATGTGCGCCGAATATATCTCCGCCACTGCACTCTCGTAATCTATACTCGCACACTGCACCAATAATCGTACAAGCGTTATCGTTATCTCATCCCGACGCGTGACTAAACGCCTCAATAACGTCCTAAACGCTTTCTCATCCGTATACTTTACAGGATCCATACATATATCATTCGCTATCTGTATATAGCGAACTACCGCCTGGTGCTCTTTCGGCCACATCTTAAGGTTCGGCTCTAACAACTTGATCACTTCAAGTGCTCGCGCCGGACGACCCAAAAAACAAAGCGTGCGCGCCATCTGTACATACGTATGCGGTACCGTCGATCCCGATACTATCGCCGCAGAATAATACAATAATGATTGAAACGTCTTCCCCCTCTCGCCCAACGCCATGTCACCCATGCACGTCCACGCAAACCAATTCAACGGCTCCAACGCCAACAAACATCCAAATAAACGATACGCATCTTCATTCCGCTCTTCGCCATAATACAAAATCGCTAAATTCACTAAACTACGACGCAAATTCGCGCAACGACCCAACGCCTCCTCATTCAACGCTATCGCACGCGCCTTGTCCCCCAAATTCATCATCACTTCGCCAAGCGCCGACAATACAAACACGTCATTCGGCCTCAACGCATTCGCTCGCTCCAAATCCGCCTGCGCATGCTCAAACGCCTCCGAATCCAAATAATACAATCCGCGAACCAAATAATACTCCGCACAATCCGGATTCTGCGCCACAAAACTGTCCAACGGCGTCTTCTCTCCACGCGTGCGACCGCGAACCGGCGACAACGCCGCTCGGTAAAACTCATAACGCTCCGGAAACTCGCCACCCAAATGACGACGAACCTCCGTCATAAACGATCGCGCCTCCTCTCGATCGCCCAACGCCAACGCCACCTCCACGAGGTCGAGAAATATCTCGAACAAATGCTCCCGGTCGCTCTCCGTCGAACTCAACTGTATGAGTTCATTCATGCCCTCCGTCACTTCTCCAGAATGTATCCGGTCGCGAAGTTCCGACAACACTTTTCGAAATTCCATGTCTCGCATTTTCCTCTCCATGTCTCATGCTCGACTCTACATGCGCTACGACGATTCTCTACGAATCCATCCCGCGCCTTCCTAAAGCCGATTCGTTGGGTGGGCTACGGCTATTGCCGCGCCTGCCTCCCGGCAGGCACAACAATACGCCTACGCTAGCCTGCCTCCCGGCAGGCTCGTTGCGCTATGTTCTCCCTGCCTACGGCAGGTCCGAGCATACGCGCAACTGGCGCGGCTATGTTCTCGTTTCACTGCGAGCATACGCCGCGCGCTCTCATGCGATTCGAATCTCCTTTGCCAGATCTCCGAACCACATTTTTCGCAGTTCAATACCCTTATCGCATGTATCGAACCGATAAAACAACGATTATAACCCACAATAATCAAATAATTGTTCTACGCCCGTGCCTCGTAGCAAATTCCGTGCATCCAATAGCAGGCTACCTGCCATATTCCGACGTATTTCTGCCCAATCCAACGACTTATAATCGTCCCATTCCGTCGCGATCACTATCGCATCCACGCCTCGCACCGCCTCCTCGGCCGTGTCGAAAAACTCAAATCCATTCTCCGCATAAATATGCCGCGCATTCTCCAAACCCTTCGGGTCATGCACCCGAACACGTGCTCCTCGCTGCACCAAAATATCGGCGACATCTACCGACGGACTATTCCTCACGTCATCCGTCCTCGGCTTAAAGCTCAATCCCAATACCGCTATTCTCTGACCGACCAATACATGCAAATGGTCGAGCAATTTCAATATCAGTCTGTCCTTCTGGCGCGAATTCACTTCAACGGCCGCCGTCACTATCGGCATCGGATACGAATAATCTTGCGCCATGTGCAATAATGCTTTCGAATCCTTCGGAAAACACGAACCTCCCCAGCCCAAACCCGAACGCAAAAACGCCGGCGCTATCCGCTTGTCCATGCCCATGCCACGGCTCACATCCGACATGTTCGCACCGATCTTTTCACAAAGACCTGCGATTTCATTCGCATAGCTTATTTTCAATGCTAGAAACACATTCGACGCATATTTCACCATTTCCGCCGATACCTGATCCGTATGCAAACACTGCGGCAACGTCCGCTGCTCGGGGCTTTCGACCGCCTGCGGCGGCTCAAACGTCTGCATCAATATCGGCTCAAATAACTCGCAAAGCATCGTATACGCCTTTTCATCCTCCGTACCAATCACAAATCGATCCGGATAAAACGTATCGTGCAACGCACAACCCTCGCGCAAAAACTCCGGATTCGATGCAAAATGCAAATGCGATACATCGCCACCTCGAGCCCCTACCGCGCCGCGTATCTGGCGAGCTATCATCGCATTCACACCGACCGGAACCGTCGATTTCACCACGATTGTCACGTCATGTGTCGGCGTCAAAAGCGCCCCTATCTCATCGGCTGCACTCAAGACATACGATATATCTGCCTCGCCATTCGCCGCCGAAGGCGTACCAACCGCAATAAACACAACATCCGCATCACCTATGCAACTGCCCAAATCCGACGTAAACGATATTCTATCGTCAATCGCCAATAATTCATCCAGACCAGTCTCCGATATCGGCGCTCGGCGCGACTTCAAAAGCGCTACCTTTGCCTCATCTACATCGACACCGACGACGCTATGACCAACATACGAAAGCGCTACCGCCGTGTTGATCCCTACATATCCGGTTCCTATCGTAACGACTCTCATCGATTTTTTGCTCCTATCGGCGCAACGAAAAGCTCAAGCTCCTCAGATGCGCCATTCTCTCGTTAAACGCATTCGCCAATCGGCTCACGCGAATACTCCATCCGCGCGCCCAATAGCCAACAATATGCCACATACTTTAATTCCACACTTTTTTTCAAGACTCACGACACACGCCATTCCCATTCTCTACCCACCGATGCACACCCCATCGATTACACCACTTATAGCTTAAATCTCTTACACAAGCCAAATATAGCTCTCGTTTTATATATCACCTAACGATTCAATATTTATACATTTAACATTTTATAAACA
>SFMP01000150.1 GCA_004554395.1 Myxococcales bacterium
ATTCGTCGCTTCGGTGCTGCAAATCGAGTTATCGCTCAGAGCATGCGCATCGCCATCGTTGCCAGCATTTGTCGCTTCGGTGCTGCAAATCGCCTTATCGCTCAGTGCATGCGCATCGCCATCGCTGCCAGCATTCGGCGCCGAGGCGTTGCAAATCGTTTTATGGCAACGTTTATCGCATTGGGCGATCCACTCGGAACAATCGCTTGGGAGATCGGCAACATGGGCGATATGGTGGCAGAAGCCTGAGATATCGATATTGTCGTGCGAGAGTTCGGCGCTAGAACAGACGAAAGGCATCCAATCGAGAGGTAATACGTCGCCATCGATCGAAGTGATTTTCTGTGCGATGTGATGCAATGCAAAAACGGCAATCAACGGGCGGTTCTCCTCTTTGTTGCCGAGCTAAGCACGGCCATCGTGCGATTTCGCATCGATTTCGATAGGCGGCAATTCGCTACCGCGATCGGCGGCATAATTGCCGTAATCGGGGTTATTTTTGGCGACATCGTCGGGGGAGTGTGCGTTATCGTCGTTGCCATGTTTTGACGACTGATTTGGTGCATCTTTCGAGGCATTGGAACGCATTTCGTTGGCGATGAGCGCAGCCAATTTTGACTGGAAGGCGACTTTTGCGACGCGTGGTTTATCTTCTTTTTCGCGCGCTTCGCGTTCAGTACGTAGCCCTTCGATTCCCTTTTCGAGCAAGATATTGACGTCTTCGATATCGAGTGTTTCGAATTCGATGAGTCCATCGGCGAGGAGTTTAATTTCATCGAGGTGTTCGGTGATGAGTCGTCGAGCGAGTTCGTAACCTTCTGTCAAGAATCGCCTGACTTCGTCGTCGATCGTCTGTGCGGTACGTTCGGAATAATTTCGCGCGTGAGCGAGTTCTCTTCCCAAGAACGGTTGTTCATCTTGGTCGCCGAATGCGATGGGGCCGAGTACGTCGCTCATTCCCCATTCACTGACCATTCGTTTAGCGAGTTTTGTAGCTTGTTCGAGGTCATTACCGGCGCCTGTGGTGAGTTGGTTGAAGACGATTTCTTCGACGATTCTGCCGCCCATACAGATGGCGATTCGATTGATGGCGTATCGCTTTGTGACGCACAAACGATCTTCGAGAGGGACGGAATACGTCACGCCCAGGGCACGTCCGCGCGGTACGATAGTGATCTTTTGTAGAGGGTCGACGTCGTCGGGTGTATCTTGCGAGAGTAGTAGCGTGACGAGCGCGTGCCCGGCCTCGTGATAAGCGGTCGTCTTTTTTTCGTGTTCGGTGATGACCATGCTCTTTCGCTCGCGTCCCATGGCGATTTTGTCGCGTGCCTCGATGAAATCTTTCATTTCGAGGTATTCGGCGTCGCGAGCGGCGGCGATGAGCGCGGCTTCATTGGCGATGTTTTCGAGTTCTGCGCCCGAAGCGCCTGGTGTGAGTCGAGCGATCGTATCGAGGTCGACGTCGCGCGAAACGGGTTTATCTTTAGTATGGACTTCGAGGATACATCGTCGCCCGCGGACGTCGGGGCTTGGGACGACGACGCGGCGGTCGAATCGCCCGGGTCGGAGCAGAGCGGGGTCGAGAACGTCGGGGCGGTTTGTCGCCGCCATGACGATGATTCCGTCGTTCGCTTCAAATCCGTCCATTTCGACGAGCAATTGGTTGAGGGTTTGTTCGCGTTCGTCGTGCCCGCCGCCCAATCCGGCGCCGCGATATCGCCCAACGGCATCGATTTCGTCGATGAAGATGATGCATCTCCCGCTTCGCTTTGCCTGATCGAAGAGCTCACGGACGCGACTTGCGCCCACGCCGACGAACATTTCGACGAAATCCGACCCCGAAATGCTATAGAACGGCACGCCAGCTTCGCCGGCAACGCCCTTGGCCAGTAGCGTTTTGCCCGTCCCTGGCGATCCCATCAACAAGACGCCTTTTGGAATGCGGCCGCCCAAGCGTTGATATTTGCCTGGATTTTTGAGGAAATCGACGATTTCGACGAGTTCGGCTTTTGCCTCGTCGATGCCGGCAATGTCGGAAAACGTGACTTTATGCTGGTCTGGCGTGAGCATTTTGCCCATCGATCGCCCAAACCCCATCGCCTTTCCGTTGCCGAATTGGGCGGTCTGGCGGAAGAAGTAAATGAAGACGCCGATGAGGAGGAGCGTGGGCAACGAAAACATGATGAGTTGCAACCAAAATGACTCTTCTTCGGACTGTGCAAATGCATACGCGACGTGGTGTTCTTCGAGCATGTCTTGCACATCGGCATTCAAAACGCCGGTCGTTTCAAATTTTTCGGGGATTTTGACGAGTCCATCGGCCGCACCGGCAGGGTCTTCGCTAGGCTTAAACTCGCCCGTAATCCGCGAGCCTTTCGATTCGACCGATTGCACGCGGTCTTCGCGCACCGCCTGTGTAAATTCGCTATATTTGAGTTTTGTCGCTCTGTTTTGGTCGAGCGATGCCTGAGCAAATATCATGGCGATAATCATCACCGTCAGGGATATTGCAATTATCTTCGAGTAATTAAATTTCACGTCCAGTTATCCTGCGTCTCAACTCGCTGCGCGTCCATCGAACGCCCCTCGCGGTTTGTCCTTGCCTCTCGGGTTTCGTCATACGTCTCCGACGAGGCGCAAATTTTCCCACGAAAAAACGCACCTTATATAATCACCAATGGCAGATGTGCCCAAAGTTTTTTTTTATTTTGTCGATCGTGCACTACCATTACGCACATACACCTACATGCGCTCCATCAATGGATAACGCACAAATGCGAATTTTATTCTATCCATTCATCACTCTTTCGAACCGAGAGCGGCCTCGACGGCTTTTTTCGTATCCAGTGCGAGCGTTTCGGCGGCGGATCGTTCGTCGCTGGGGTTCATAGGCGGAGCGATGGGGGCCAATAGTTCGAGTTTGCATTTGCCGGGGCGGATGGCAATCCCCGTCTTCGGCATGGCCTCGAATGTGCCGTGAATCGCGACGGGGATAATTGGTACTTGCATTTGTATGGCGTTGAAAAACGCGCCTAATTTGAAGTCGTGCATGGCGCCATCGGGTGTTCGCGTCCCTTCTGGGAACATGAAAACCGACGCACCTTCGGCGATAGCCGCCCCGATATCGTCGCGAATTTGTCGATTTCTGTCGTGAGCATTTTTGCCGCGATAGACGCGAATGTGTTTTTCGCGCTGCAAGATCCGCCCGATATAAGGCGCACGAAACAGCCCCGACTTCGCCAAAATCCTCAAATCCGTATCGAAAAACGCGCAAATCAGCAGTGCATCGAGCATACTGGCGTGATTGGCGACGAAAATCGCCGGCGGCAATGCGGCAATTTCGTCGTGCGTGGGCCCCTCGATTTCAATGCCGACATCTTGCAAAAAACGCCGTGAATACAACTGCTTAATCGCCTGCGTCGGCTTTCCCTCGGGCGTCGCTTTGTATTCTCGCAAGCACGCCGTCGCTTGTTTCAAAAATGCAGAAATATTGTGAATCGTCGTTGGCATTGCAGAATCCTCGTTGGGTGTTGAATAATATTCGGTGTTTAATGCTGTTTATCGAATTTCGCGCATATCGCATTGATGCACATCGATGAGCGCCACCTATTGCCCTGTGGGCAATACGGTGTCGGCTACGCTATTGCCCTATGGGCAATACGCTCCGCTTTTGAATCGCCACCTATTGCCCTGTGGGCAATACGGTGTCGGCTACGCTATTGCCCTATGGGCAATACGCTCCGCTGGCGCGGCTATGTGCTCGCTGCTGTCGCGGCTTGCGCGCATACGCCGCGCTCATTTGGGCTGAATCGATCGCCCAAAAGCGTCTGTTTTTTGAGCGATATTTTGCGATTTCTCAAGCCAATTTGATCGTCTACTGTCCGAAAAGATGGCTCGTGCGATCAGGTGGTTTCTTTTTTGTCGAGAGCTCGTAGGAATCCGACGAAGTATTGGATTGCACTAATGACGCTAATGAACACACTTAATACGAGGAGAACGAGCCCGACCCGATGAAAATTCATCGTCGTTTCGAAACCGAAGAATTTAATTGGGTAGGTATAGTGCACGAGCAAGCCGACGATCCCGACGAGTTGTAGTGCCGTTTTGAGTTTTCCTCCCGATCCGGCGGCGATGACGAGTCCTTCGCCGACGGCGATTTGTCGCAATCCTTGAACGGCGAGTTCGCGCGTCAAGATGACGATGGGAATCCACGAAGCGAGCCATCCCATGGCGGCGAGTTGGACGGTAGCCGCCATGACCATGAGTTTATCGGCGAGTGGATCGAGGAATTTTCCAGTGACGGAAACGAGGTTGAGTTTTCGTGCGAGGTATCCGTCGAAGAAATCGGAGATAGCGGCGATCGAGAAGGCGGCGACAGAAAGCAGGCAATAGAAAGGTGTTTTCATAGCCAAGCATACGACGACAAACGGAATGAAAACGATGCGTATCATCGTGATGGAATTGGGGATGTTGAAGAGGTCGCGTTTAATCGTCGAACTGAGTTTTTGTCGTGTTTCTTTTTGTGTCGTATTTTTTCTGACCCTAAAGGCGCCGAATCGTCGAGGTCGCTTATTCTTTTGAAGATTCATCGAATAGATTTCCGTTTCTAGAGATAAAATTCTACTCCTAGGCGCGAGTAATCGCATTGCGCCCGCGAGCCTGCGAGATACACCGCATTGGAATAATGCGCAATATCATATTAAATGGATTGTGTGTGATCGAATCGTCGAGATTGCTTTGAGTGTTGGCATAAAACGCAATTTTGTGCTAGGTTGCGCCGGCGCATGTGTAAGTGCAATTTCGAACAATCGAAACGGCTTTGCATTTGTTCATCCTGGACCCTAGAAGGCGAATAAGAAACAACGATGAAACAACCAGAACCTTTTGGAAAATTCCTTTTATACGGTCAAGTAGCCGTAGGCGGCATGGCAGAAATCTACAAGGCGCGTTATGCCGATGCGTCGATGCCGCAAGTCGATATAGCGCTCAAACGCATATTGCCGTCCTATACCGAAGACGAAGGTTTCGTGACGATGTTCAAAGACGAGGGCAATATAGCGCTTCGTCTCAAGCATCCGAATATCGTCAACATTTACGAAGTCGGCGAGGTCAATAACGACTGGTATATAGCGATGGAGTTCATCTATGGCTCCGATCTTCGCGTTTTGGGCGATGCTTGCGAGAAGTACAAGAAGCGCTTCACGAATACGCAAATCGCGCGGATCGTATGTGAAACGGCGAAAGCGCTTGATTATGCCCATGCGTGTACCGATGCCAACGGCACGCCGCTCAACATCGTGCATCGCGACTGTACGCCGCATAACATCATGGTGAGCCACGATAACACGATAAAATTGATGGACTTTGGCATTGCCAAGGCGGCATCGCGAGCGACGAAGACGCGCGTCGGCACGGTCAAGGGCAAGAGCAGTTACATGAGCCCCGAACAGGCGCGTGGCAAACAACTCGATGGTCGCAGCGATATGTTTACGCTCGGCACGGTTGCTTGGGAAATGCTCACTGGATATCGTTTGTTCAAGGCGAGTAGCGATTTCGAAATTTTGTCGAAAGTGCTCAAACAGCAGATCATCCATCCGTCGGATTTGGATTCGAATGTGCCGCGCGATTTGGGCGATATCATCATGAAGACGCTCGAGCGCGACCGCGATATGCGTTATTCGACGTGTGGCGGCTTAGCCGATGCGCTCGAGCAATGGATTGCGATAAATGGCGATGGTTCGGATTCGCGCTTGGGCGAAACGTGCATGGCGTTGACGAATAAAAAAGGTCATACGATTGCGGAATTGCCCGATTATACGCGTGGTCAGTCGTTGTATCGCTATGACGAAGATCGCGACGAAAAGTTCGTGCCCATTTCGGATGCGCCGCGTCAGACGCTTCCGCACAGCCCAGGGATGGCGGCTCCTGGGATGGGTGCGCAACCGGCGGCCGAATTGCCGCCTGCGGCGGCTCCGGCAACGATGATGCAACAGCCTGGCTACGGCTTGCCGCCCGTTATGACGCCCGCCATGCCGCAACGCGTTCCCGTCATCTACGTCTTGGCATATATCGTTTTGGGCATCGTGTCGGCGTTACTCATCGCCTATGTCGTGTGGCCCAAAGAGAAAACAGAAGCTAAAGAAGTTGCATTTGAGCTTCCCGAAGCGCGTTTGAACTTCAAGGCGCAGCCCGGAGCCATGAAGATTATCGTCAATGGCAAGGAATTGCTCTCCGAAAGCGGTGAATACGCCAAAACGCCTTATTATTCCTATAAAAGCCGCATCGGCGATAAGGTGACAGTGACGTTCGAAAACACGGGATTCGCGCCCGTGACGGTCGAACGCGATGTCGTTTTCCCGCAACAAGATATCGAAGTCACCATGTTGACGACGGAAGAAGCTGCTTTGGCGCAGTTGACATCGGTTCCCAAGATCGTCATCGATTCGGATCCCGAAGGCGCGAAGATCAAGGTCAACGGCGAGAGCAAGGGCAAAGCTCCTGTCACGCTCGAGAACGTCGATTTTGGTCGGGAATTGCGCATCGAAGCGAGCCTCGACGATCACCTCAACGCCACCGAAACGTATATTGCCAGCCGCGATTCGAAGCGCGAGTTGAAATTGACGCTCGAAGAGGGAACGCAGAAAACCGCCCATCAGGCGGCGTCCGAGCATAAATCTAAGACGGTTGCCAAAAAAGACGTGTCGAAGAAATCGCCATCGGCGGCTAAAGTCGCCTCGGGCGTCGGCAAGATATCGGTCAAGGCAAAGCCTTGGGGCGTCGTTTCGATCGACGGATCGCGCGTCGGGAATACGCCAAAGACGCAAGAGGTCAAATCGGGAACGCATAAAGTCGAAATCCACTTGCCCAATAAGAATCTCAGGGTCAATAAGTCGGTCGTCGTAAAACCCAACCAAACTGTGAACGTAGGTTACGACTTCAATGCCGGGAAGTGGATGTAAAACGCTCTGGATATCGTTGCTCTTGGCGATCTTTTTTATCGTTTTGACGATCGCCTTGAGCCTATTATCCGGGCCATATACGGTTTCGGTAGCCGAGGCGAAAGCCTCGGCACAAGGGGCTTGGCGCATCGATGCCACTGTTGAGGCCATCGCTTTGCAGCCTCACTTCGCCGAACTCTCGCTTTGTAGTGACGGCGTTTGCATGACGGCTCGTGCGCCACTTTCTGCGTCGACGCGGATCAAACTCGGGCGCGATGTCGTCGTCAAAGGCGCATTTGTCGGTGGCGTTTTTGAGATCGAATCGATCTTGACGCGTTGTCGGGAGTAGATTGCCTTGATCGTGATCGCCGCCCTTACGCTCTATTTTATCGTTTGGCAAAGATATGCATCGGTTTTTGAATCGCCGTGCGATGGCGCTTTTGTAGGGTATGTCGATAGGCGTTCGAGATTTCTATCGAGTTATAGCGGGCCGGTAATCGCGATTATCTTTATCGCATGTTTGTTGGCGATGGGCGTTGGGCAAGGGCATAGCGGATCGCCATTGAGCATGGTGCTGGCGCTCACAGAGCCTTGTTTGGCGGTTTGTTTTTTGCAGCGCCGCGACATATCGTGCCATGCGCGTTTGATCGCGTTTTGGGGAATCGTGGCCATTTGGGCGACGCAGTCGCAAGGTGCCGTCGGTGGAAACATGGTCACAGGCCATTTTTTGGCGCCGTATCACATCTTTTGCTCGCGCGTGGCGAAGGCGTATTTGCTCTGTGCCATGGCCGTTGGGATTGGTGGTGATGCGACTCAATCGCAGTTCTATTGGCGCAAGGCGTCGTGGTTGGTCGCGACGTCGATAGTTTTGGGGATGATTTGGGCGCACGACGCCAGCGATTGGGGGGCATTTTGGCAATGGGATTACATCGAATTGTCGCAGTTGGCGATCTTCGTCGCAGCGGTTGCTGCGTCGCGTCGTGCGCATGAGTTTTGGACGGTTTGCGTCGCCATATTGTGGGGTTTGCAATGGATAATCGTCTACCAGTTGCCCGATTTTGGCATCGTTACGCGTCACCAATATGGGCATGGATACGGCTATATGGCGCATTTATTGGGATCGTGCGCTCTGATGATAGCTTATATCGCTTGCGCTACGCTGGTGGGCAAGATTTCATCGCACCGATTGCATTGCCGAAAAGATGGCGTTGGGGCTAGAGCCTTGCCGCAAGCGCATGTCGTCGCTGGCGTCGCACTTTTGTGCATCGAGCTCATTTTTGGCATTTTTTCGAAATATTATTCAGAAAATAGCCTATTTCATGGCATTTTATACATCGCCTTTGGGGCAATTTGGGCGGCGATATGTTGGGGCATGCCGCCGAAACGCTATATCGTTTCGATATCGTTTGCCGTCGTCGCCGTGATCGGCGTGGCTTGGGGAAATGGAAAAATCGAATCGTCGTGGGTTGGGATAGATGGTGCGATAAATGCGCGAGATGATGCGCATTTCGCTGTAATCGACGATATGAGATTGCACGGGATTCGCGTTGAATTGGATTCGGCGAATAGTCGGAAAGACGACACGAAAATCGATGATTGCCGAGTTTATTGGGTCGAAATATCGATTGGTGCGCGAAGCGAAGAAGAATCGATATATGAGACGTCGTTTGAGGCGGGCGCGCGTCTTGAATCTGGTTCTTTAGAATCGAATCGGGTGCGCGCGCCCGCCGACGTATTCTATCGACATCGATGGTATCGGGTTTCGACAGCTGCCTACGATGCTCGCTATGGTGCTCTAGTCTTCGTTCGCGATAGGACTTTTGCTGCGATTTGGATGATCTATTTTATGGGATTATGCGTTTTGGGGCTCGTTTGGGTGCGAAGAGAAGACTGTTTTGTGGCAAGAAAAGGTTGAATCATCGCTATTCGTTGGGAATGCGGGATAGAAAGGCGTGGATGGTGGCGTTTGACAGGGCGAGTGCGGCGAGTGCGGATAATTCGACGAGTGGGGCATGGTGGTAGTTGGCGTTGAGACCGGCAGAGAGCCCCAGGATCCAAGCGACGAGGAGCCAAGGTGCCGAGGTGACGAGTCGCAAGCGGTTGCTTTTTGAGGCGTCGAGGCTCAGGAGCGTCGTTTGGAGCGAACCGCAGACGGAAATCGTCGTCGCCGCTAAAAAAAGCGCCATGGCAAGCCCGTTAAAGAAGGGCACAAAAGCGTTGCCATTGCCGAAGCCGAAAAAAGCCCAAACGAGGCCGACGAAGGGGAATTCGATGAGCAGAGTGGCGGCGATTTGCGAACGGATCCACGGGCGAATGCGCTGCATGCTGTTCATGATGAGAGTTGTGCGGCGAGCATTGGCGATCGAAATGGCGAGGATAGCGGCGTGAAGCAGGAGTGCGATGATCCAAATGTGGCGAATCCAAAACGCGCTATCGCGGGAAACTTCGGGGTATGTCGTGGCGATGGTGACGAGGAAGACGAGTAGCAAGAGGATGAGCCACGACGTGCGGAGTTCGCGGAAGTGTATGAATTGGAGCGCAAGCAAGGGAAATCGTCGTTGGAAGGCGTTTGGCATGGGGATTTCGTCGCGTGTTGGAGTGGGATCGCGGGGCGTCGCTATTGAGCCCGTATTGAGCGCTAGCGAAATAGGGCGATAGCGGAGGCGTATGCGCGGAGTGAAACGAGCACATAGCCGGAGCTAGAGCGCGTATTGCCTTTGGCAATAGCGCGACAGACGGCGCGTATCGGCGGAGCCGATAGCGCAGAGAGCCCGTATTGAGCGATAGCGAAATAGGGCGGCTTGAGCCCGTATTGAGCGCTAGCGAAATAGGGCGGCTTGAGCCCGTATTGAGCACTAGCGAAATAGGGCGATAGCGGAGAAGTTATTTCGATTTACCGCAGCATTTTTTGTATTTTAGGCCGCTTCCGCATGGGCATGGTGAATTTCGTTCGATTTTGGCGGAGGCGATTTTTTGTGGCTCTTGCGGGACGTCGTAGTCGGCGTCGGTTTGCATGAGTTGGATGAAGTCGGCGAGTTTTGTGTCGATGGTGGTGGCGTTTTGGGCGATGATGTCGAGCGGCGTGCGGCCGAAGAGCGACCAGAGGCGCGTGGTGTAGAACATGCGTTTTGCCATGGTGAGCACGGTGGCGCGTTCGTCGGGGTCGGCGATGGTGACGCGTTCCATGAACCACTTCGACGGGTCGTGGGGGAGAATATTATTCGCCGATTCGAGCATATCGCCGAATGTAAAGCACCATTCGGTTTGAAATTCGATGAAATATTGCCACAGAAAGAAGACGTAGTCGTTTGAGCCTTTGAGGTAGTGTCGGGTGTTTCCGTTTTCGGCGAAGGTATCCCAAGCGTTGGCGGGGCTCCATGGGGTGAATTCGCAGTAGGCTTGGAGTTCGTTGCGCGTGGGGTAGGTGATGGCGAATTTTTGGCGGTTTTGGACGATGGCCGCTGCGAGTTTTGTGGCGTTTGTGAAAGTTCGGAAGATGGGGGAGCGAATGGTGGCGGTGTGTGGGTCGTAGTCGGGGGCGACGGATTGTTGGTTGCGCTTTTGGATGGCGTCGACGATTTCGCGTTCGTCGGTCGGGGTGTCTTCGTAGTGGGCAAAGGCGGTGGCGGCCATGTCGAGGGGCAAGACGCCGTAGATATGGGCGAAAGCGTACATGTAGGCGCGAATGAGACATTCGCGGTTTGTCAATTCAGAATCAGGCATGGCCGATGAATCCTTGTGTAGATGAATCTTTTGTAGGAGCGAGGCGTTTGGGGCAGTTTGGCTGAAGTCGTTGGTATTGCTTGCTTAGGGGATTGGCGGTTTTGCCGTGGGGGGCAGGAATAGCCATTGCCGATGAGCGCGTTCGCCTCGTTGAATTGGAATTGAAACGAGCGGTGTGCGAAAGCAGAAATCGCCGCGTCGCTGCGTAGTATTAGATCAAGCAATGGATTGGGGCAATGAATAAAGCGCAAAGCAGGGCGTGGGAGGAAGGCGAAGAGAGGGGAGAAAAGAGAAAAAAGTGAAAAAAAGGTTGAAATTCGAGCGTATTTGCGTAATATGCCCGCGTTTTTGCGCGCTTTGCACAAATGCAGGGTCGTGCATTGGGATCATACTCATACTTGCGCCATGACGAAAGTTTGGCGTTTGAGAAGTTAGAACAGCAGACATAGGAGTAGTAAAATGGCTCGCAAATGTGCATTTACCGGCAAATCGCCGCTCGTTGGCAACAACGTATCTCACGCTCACAACAAAACGAAGAAACGTCAGCTTCCGAACATTCAGTCGAAACGCATTTTTGTGGCTGAATTGGGTCGCTATGTTCGCATTCACTTGTCGACGCGTGCGTTGCGCACAGTGAGCAAGATGGGCCTTTTGGCGTATTGCGCCAAGGCTGGCGTTGCGCTCAAAGATATCGAAATCTAAGCGACGCCCAGGGGCGACGGCTTATTTTGAGAAGCACCGATTTTTCGGTGCTTTTTTTGTGCGATATCGACTATTTTGGGCGCTGTAGAGGCGTGTGGTGAATTGAGAAACGAGAGGGGCGGCAGAGATTGAGTCGGGCGTTTTGGATATTGAGCTTGGGCATATTTGCGATGAGCGGTTGCGAAGCGCCTGTTTCTGAACGCGTGGCGGGCGGTGGCGCGGTTTGGGAAGTGCCCGATGTGTCGCCCGAAGTTGCGCGCTATGCAGCTTCGATCGAAGGCGCAGTCGTGCAAAAGGCGAAAGATGAGGCTTTGCGCCATGTCGCAGATGTGCGCCAATACGATTGGTCGTTGGGCAAGATTCGCCATCGCAGTTGGATTGCGCAGTGGTATGGCGATGGGACGGAAAAAACGTTTGAGCCGCTGTTCTTTGGCGACGGAGAATTGACGCCGGCAGGCGTGGCGCTCGTTTCGGCGCTCAAGAATGCGGGCGATCATGCGCTCGATCCGGCGGTATACGATATCGAGGCGATCGAGGGGCTTGTCGAACGAATTGGGAAGATGCGCAAGACGTTGACGCGATCGCCGCGCTTGGAATTGACGCGCGAAGAAATCGCTGCGCTTGCGACGTGGTATGAGGCGCACAAAGGCGATACAGCCGAGGCGCGGCTGGCGGCTTTGTGCGATAGCTCGGCGACGCCTTTGCCGCGGGTGGCGGCGTTTTACGAAGCGGAATCTTCGAGAGTCGAAGAATATTTGGCATTAGCTCGCGGGATCGAAACAAAACTTGCTGATTCTTGGTTTTCATATTCGGAAGATATGAAAATGGGGAATTTGATGAAATATTCTTCGGAGGAGTTGGCGAAGTATACGACCGAAGACAATCCGAACGAAGTTCATCCAAAGCATTTCGATTCGATTATATCGGAACGCGTGACGGCGGCGACGAGAGATCTCGTCGCAAATTCGACGTCGCCGCAAGTGGTGTTCGATGGGCTCGTGCCGGCGCACGAACAATATGCGAAGCTGCAAACGGTTCGCGGGCGCTATCGGGCGATCGTCGATGGCGGCGGTTGGGCAACCGTTGCCCCCGACCGCATGTTTGCTGGCGGGCGCGCGCCTCTCGTTCGCGCACTCAAACAACGGCTCGCCGTTGAAGGTTACGACGCGGGCGATGTGCAAGACGATTTATTCGACGAGAAGTTGACGAGCGCCATTCGAGCGTATCAAAAGTATCATCAGCTCGACGAAACGGGCGAGGTGAACGACGTCTTTTGGCGTAGCCTTAACGTTGCTGCCCAACAGCGGCTCGCCGAAATCGAAGCGAATATTCGCCATTGGCATCGGTCGATTTTCGAGCCACGCGCGGCGTATATCTACATCAATTTGCCATCGTTTACGGTCGAAGTGTGGCGAAATGGGGAGCGCATTGCGGAGCATAGAACAGTTGTTGGAAATTCGACGAAAGTCTGCAACACTCGCACTATGCAATGGGAAATGATCAATGCGACGAAAATAATGCACGCTCGCATGACATATCTTGTATTTAATCCGTATTGGAATGTGCCACCGAGAATCGAAGTCGATGAGTATCAGAAGAAGATGGCCGAAGATCCCAAATGGTTGGCACAATCGGATTTTGAGTATTTTACGCCGCGTGGCGGCGGTCGAGTTCTGAGGCAGAAACCAGGCGAACACAATGCGCTCGGGCGCGTGAAACTCATCTTTCCGAATCGGTATAACATTTATTTGCACGATACGCCTAAACAGCAAATGTTTACTTATGCGATTCGAGCGTTTTCACACGGCTGTATCCGTGTCGAAAATGCGATGGGATTTGCGCAATCGATTCTAGAAATCGATGGGCAATGGGATGCGGCGCGGATCGATAAGTTTTTCAAAGAAGCAGGCGAACACCCCGTCGATTTGAAGACGCCGCTCGACGTATTTATCGATTATCATACGGTGACAGTCGATGAACACGGACAGCCGTATTTCTTGGCCGATATCTATCGATATATACGCGATGAAATTGCTCCGCCGTCGCCCGCTCAATTGCGTTGCGATCCGTCGATCGATAAGACGAGCGCATTTCGATCGGGCGAGCAGTTGGATTCTGGCCCTTGATTTCAATCCCTAGTTCCCTGACCTCTCCCCCGGCCTGTCGGCCACCCCCTCTCCATAAATAGCGAGGGGGAATAGACATCTGCCTGCGGCAGATGTGATAGATTTGGCGAGAGGGAAATGACATCTGCCTGCGGCAGATGTGATAGATTTGGCGATGGGGGAATAGACATCTGCCTGCGGCAGATGTGATAGATTTGGCGAGGGGGAATAGACATCTGCCTGCGGCAGATGTGATAGATTTGGCGATGGGGAATAGACATCTGCCTGTGGCAGATGTGATAGATTTGGCGATGGGGAATAGACATCTGCCTGTGGCAGATGTGATAGATTTGGCGATGGGGGAATAGACATCTGCCTGCGGCAGATGTGATAGATTTGGCGATGGGGAATAGACATCTGCCTGCGGCAGATGTGATAGATTTGGCGAGGGGGAAATGACATCTGCCTGCGGCAGATGTGATAGATTTGGCGATGGGGAATAGACATCTGCCTGCG
>SFMP01000151.1 GCA_004554395.1 Myxococcales bacterium
ACTTATACTTAGAATCATCCAGCTTGGACTCAAAATAATCATAATACGGTCGGTATCGACATTCATAATCCTTGTTATCTTCTAGATTTTTGAATTCAAGCTCATCTCTGCATACATTTGCACCAATATCTTTCCTCTTTTCTTTATTCTTCACATCATAAACATATACATCAACCTTGGTGTTGCTACATACGGCATCGCCAGGAACGCACTTCTCTTCCGTGTTGCCCCACCCCAATTCAAGATCGTTGCCAGATATCTTTTTGAGTAAATTGAAATCCGTTTCACCATATTTCGCTTTTATTTCATAACTAATCGTCCTACCGCTCATTTTTTCATCTTCCGAATCGTAATACGGACGAATCTTTAACGTATATTGACAGTTTTCCCCCTCCCCATTAGAAGCTATCACGACGTCACTGCTTTCCGAGCCAAGCACGAATTTTCCATCGCCATCGCTAGGATTCCATACGCCTGCATTCTCACCATCCTTCACGATAGGCGACTGGTAAAACAAAAAAGACGGCATAGCACATGTATTCGTTTCGGTGCCTTCTTTTCCGAAATCCCCACATATTACCGTTTCGCCCGATTTCTTTTGCGCCAAAAACCGGCCTGCCAACTCGCTGATGAGGTAGATATCGACCTCGTATTCGTCGCCATCGGGCACCGGTCCAAACGTATCGCGATCGACGACTTTTTGTTCATAGCAACCTTGCCCTAGGCAAAACAATGTGCAAAATCCTAGCGCCATCGCGCGACGTTGCCAATGCGATTTCTTGCGATTCCGTCTGATTGCCATAACTCACCTATTCTCTCTCGACGTCTCCAATCCTGCAACGAGATACCCGACCTGCAGATGCCCTATCTGAACAAAAAAAAGCGCTGTGAGGCACAGCGCTATCATAAGTAGCTTTGCGCATTTGGTCAATCTATCTCGACTGGCGATTCGATTTGCCAAATGCGCAATCGACGGGGCTTTTGCCCCTCATCCCCTACACCGCCGCCGACGTTATCAGTTGTTGCGCTACCGTCCCAAATTCGGCGATCAACCCGCGCAATCTATCGACTTCTGCCAGCGCATGGTCGAGCGACGCCTTGAGTTCTTCAATTTGCGCGTGGCTATTGAATTCGGTTTCGTTCTGTTTCGAAAGCGCTTCTTCGGCTTCGTTCTTGAGCGCCTCGCTTATCGCCTCGGCATTCTGGCAACGCGTATTCAATGCGTCGCATTGGCTTTGAAGCATCGTAATCCGATTGTCGCGAGCCGTTATTTCCGATTTCAGCGCCGTCACTTCGTTCTTGAGCACGGTGATTTCATCCGACATGCGCGACATGTCGGCAGCCGGAATCGCCATCTGGCTCACGCTCGAAAGCGGTTTCCCCGAAAACGGCTTGTTTTCTTTGACTTGTCGACTCCCCTGCAACCCCGCCGACAATGGCGTGCGAGGAAGCCCAATCGACGATGCATTCGTCGTCGGAGCCACGGGCGACATTCCCGTCAATGTATTCGTCGTCCCGAGCTTTGGCGGAACCGATGGCTTTCCTATCGGCGACGGCGCCGCGCTAGCGCGTGCACCAACCGTCGGCAAAGACGACGAACGCATATTCGAACCCGGCCTCGGTGGCGCCGCGACCGTCCGCGAAACGCTACTACTCGGCACGGGGATCTGCACCGATGGCGTCGCCGGCGCCGCGGGCACCGGCGGCACGGCTGCCGCCGCAGGCGTCTCGGGCGCATCGAACAAATCTTCATCGACAGGCCCCATCAAGTCCTTCGAATCGATCTCGCCAAACAAGCTCATATCTTCGTCCGATAACGCCTTGATGACTTCGTTATCGGCTGCCTCGTTCTCGTCGATCGCTCCGGCATTGACGTCGATCATCTCGTCGCATGCCGCCGAAGTCGCCTCTTGCATCAGGCGTTGATCTTCGAATAACGCCTCCATCTCTTGGAACAACGCATTCACATCGACGGGCTTGAGAAAATATCCATCGGCGTGATTGGCCAGATTCAAGTGCTTTTCGAATGCTTCAGTCGTCTCGGCACTACTCGTAATAAATACGGGCGTGTCGGCTGTCATGGCATCGCGCTTCAAAAGCGAACAAACGACGAAACCATTTTGGTCGGGAAGCTCCACGGCGAGTATGATGAGCGAAACGCCCTCGGTCATCGCGAGCCCCGTCGCCGCATCTTGCGCCACGACGACTTCATAGCCCGCAGCCTCGAGCTCCCCTTTCATCATATTCAAAAAATCCACATCCGAATCGATGATGAGTATCTTCTTCATAAAACCCCTTCCTTTATCTTGATACACACAAAATGTGCCTACAAATTACACGATTCTCGACAAAACGCAAACTTATGTGCCTTTTGATTCATACAATTTGCTACAATTCGATCACAAAGCGAGCAATCCAAGCGCATGATCGCGCACAAATCCATGAACATCGGACGATTGCGATAAGTCCCTTAAGTATTTGCGATTCAAGGTACTCGCACAACGCAACGCATGACCTACGTTAAAATACGGATTCGATGCAAGCGCAAATCGTACCTCGGGCGACGACGCCCAACGACTCATCAATATCGCTTCTAAAAGACAATTCTGCGTCGGGCGACGCGCCGCCATGAATAGAATATCTCTCTCATGGATCGACGGATTTTGGCATAAAATTTCGACAACCGACGGCCAAGGCGTATAAAATAAGGCTTCATGCCGTCCGCGGTGGTACATTCGCGCATGCATCTTCTGCACTCCTAACGGCTCACCGATCAACGTCTGAGCGAGGTTCGTATCGGTGTCGCCATGCCCAACGCGATAAGGCCCATACGTCCCAAAACACGCTCGCACGATCCTCGTCCAGTCCTCATCCTCGCCCACGCACGCATAAATCTCCCTTATCCGTTCATCCGATTTCGGATCGGCACTCCAGCCGACAAATGCCTTCGCAAATCCGATCAAATCGCGATTCACCGATTCGCGTTCGATATCTGCACCGCAATAATACTGCGACAACCGTGCACCAATGCCATCGAATAGCTCGGGGGCCGGATCTTCCGACAATCGAACGCGCCACTGCGACTCGATAATGCTCAAATCTTCAATGCCCACGCGCTAACCTCAATCGTCGCCACTAATGCCAGTCTTGCTGGCGCACTTCAAATCGAGCTTGCGAACGATGTACTCTGCCGATTTGCGATGTATGCCCGCCAAACGCGCCGCTTTCGATATATTCCCACCCGTCACTTCGAGCAAATGCGTCCAATACGTCTTTTCAAACCAATCGATGGCTTCTTGCTTGGCATCCTTATACGGCAACTGATTTTCGATCACGTGCTGCACAAATACATCGCCCACAAACGTCGGCTGCGAATCGTCCGAAACCTTTTGCTCTAGCGATTTCGCATTCAAAAACTTCGTCTCGATTCTGTCGTCGTTCGACAACAAAAACGCGCGCTCGATAAAGTTGCGCAATTCTCGCACGTTCCCAGGCCAACCGTAATTGCGCAACTTCTGCATCGTCGAAAACGTTATCGTCGGCGCCGCGCGATGGAATTTCGTCGATGCCTCTTGCAAAAAGTGCTCGACCAACATCGGCAAATCTTCGGGGCGCTGGCGCAAGGGCGGCAAATCGACTTTGATCACAGCAAGCCGATAATACAAATCTTCGCGAAACGTGCCGTTTTCGACTTCTTTCGAAAGCACCCGATTCGTCGCCGCCACGACACGAACATCGACCGGATACGTCCGCTCGCTGCCTACCGGGCGAACCATCCGATTCTCGAGAACGCGCAACAATTTCGGCTGAAGATCGAGCGACAACTCCCCAATCTCGTCCAAAAATATCGTTCCGCCATTCGCCTGCAAAAACGCCCCTTTCCTATCCGATACCGCCCCCGTAAACGACCCTTTCACGTGACCAAACAGCTCCGATTCGATCAAATCTGCCGAAACCGCCGAACAATCGAAGATGACAAACGGCTTGCCAGCGCGCGGCGAATGCTCGCGTATCGCTGCCGCCACCAATTCCTTACCACAACCCGATTCTCCCTCGACTAATACCGTCACATCGGTCGGCGCGATTCGCTCCAAAAGGCCAAATATCTCTCGCATCGCCACCGATTGCCCAAGCATGTTGCCAAAATGCGTCGCACCCGATATCGCCACGTCGATCGCATCGTCTTGAACTTCGAAATTTATCTCCACCGCACCACAGCGAAACGTCGTCGGCGTCTCGATATAGACGTCGTTGACGCGCAAATTGCCGATAAACGTCCCATTCTTGCTCCCATTGTCGACGAGTCGATAACCCGTTTCGTCGATCTCTATTCGTGCATGGTGACGCGATATCGACGCATCGTCGATCGCAAAATCGCAATCCGGATGCGAACCGATAAAGACCAAACGCTTCTGAAAACTCTTCGTCGCATGAGCACCTAGCCCCTGCGCACTCAAGCGATACTTGTGTATCTTCAATGCGACCGCTCGACCGACGATTGTCTGCGTCTCGTCACCATTCATCTTCATCACTTCACCACACAAAAGAAGTAAAAAACAGCAGATGCACTCCGCTTATTCATTCTCGAACGCCCACTTATTATGCCTATTTGCTCGCAAAATAAATACTTTTATGTCCACCTCGCTGCGGCAAACGAAAAAAAGCCCCATGGCGATTCTCACCGCCAAGGGGCTATTTTCTGCGTCACATCCGCATCGATCGAGCGCGTTCAAGCACTCAACCGCTATTCATCAACTCGCGATTAATACTGGAACGTCGCACTCAACAAAAACTTCGTGTAGTTCTTCGACGGGCTCTCCGTATCGAACCACGGGAAGCGCAACGTCTTGTTGTCGGCCGTCTTCCACGGTTGCGTGCTCACCATGCCAAAACTCACCGTCGCATACTTTATCGGTTTATACGACAAGACGAGCGATCCTTGGCTATATTGCGAATGACCACGACCCACCTTCGCATGCTTCCCGACGAATTCATCATCCGACGTTATCGTCCCATTGTCATACGTCCACGAATCGGCAAACGCAAATCCAATACTCAAATCGAGCACCTTTCTTATGCATTCAATTCCAAGTACAAACTGATTTGCCAAATCGTGTTCGGCCAAAACACCACCTATCGCAATATTATGCGAATCGATGATTTCGTTACCCGTCGATCTCGACAACACGTCGATATCGTCTGGATCCAACGTCACACTCGTGTATTTGTGCGCATTGTAACTATACGTAATCCCATACGCCAACGAGAAGCGCCACAACTTGATCGACGCCGCCAACGATGGAACGATCGACGTATACAGATTCGCGTTGATCGACGCCTTCGACGTCGGCAATACGAAGCTCAAATCCGCATTAAACGCCACGCTAAATTCGCCCGATTTATAGCTCCAAATCTCGCGCGACAAACCTATCGTCGTATCCGACCAACGGAACTCATACTTGCCATTCGAACCACCGGCTTTGCTCATCCATTGGCTAAAGCCCGTCTCCAAATGGATATCGGTATCGATAACCGGAATCGTATAATATCCGCCAAGCGTCATCGTAAAACGCGATCGCACTTTGCGAGCATATTCGTCCTTCGTAAATGCACCCAAACCGAGATCGAAACCGATCGCCGCATTCACGCCCCACGACTTGTCATCGTCGTCTTTGTCATCTTTCGACGATTTCTCGCCATCTTTCGAAGCCTTATCTTCGCCTTTGTCGGCTACCTTCACAGCCTCATCTGCCGGTTTCTCTTCGACTTCGGCAACTTTCACAGCCTCATCTGCCGATTTTTCTTCAGCTTCGGCCACTTTCACAGCTTCATCGGCCGATTTTTCTTCGACTTCGGCTACCTTGCCGGCCTCATCGGCCACTTTCGCAACATCATCCGAAGCTTTCTCTTCGGCGACTTTGCCGGCCTCATCGGCCACTTTCGCAACATCATCCGAAGCTTTCTCTTCGGCTACCTTGCCGGCTTCATCGGCGACTTCCGCCAAATCATCCGAAGCTTTTTCTTCGGCTACCTTACCAGCTTCATCGGCTGTCTTTGCGCTTTCTTCTGCCGTTTTCTCAGCTTCGGCCGATTTCTCCGCGCCTTCCGCCAACGCCGCATTTTCTTCGACGACGTGCTCGATCTCTTTCGTATTTTCTTTTAAAACTTGGATGTCGTTTTCTGCTACGCCATCGCTCAACGTCCCCGCGACATCCTGCGCCTGGGCCACGACTGGAAATATCAACGCCGTTGCGAGCAATGCCGACTCTATCACACGGGCTTTCATCATCTTTATCCTTACGATTATGTTCCACGGCTACACGCCGACACACCTTCTGTTGTGGCTACTTCGAGCGCCCTTTCTAAGAACCCTCACCACATGTAGGTTTCACTTTCTATCGATTCGCAACGCATTTTGTCAAGTGCTATGAGCAGAATATTCAGAAGATACGGCTTTTTACGCCTTAATCGTGCATAAAATTCACTTCCAGCAAAATTTGCCTAACTTTATGCACTTTTCACTCGCCTATCGCGCGTTTCACAAACGACGCGCCGATGCCTACAAGGCACCGGCGCGCATTCCAAACGTGATCTCTACGACCACATCTATTCCACCAACTCGCGACCGACTACAGCTTCACGCTATAGACGAAGCTCGTCTTGGGCAAGCGCAACATCCGCTCTTCGATCAACTTGAACGGAATCTCTTTCCCCTCGACGTGCTTGACGCGAAGTTTCTCCAATGCATCCTTATCGCCTTTCGCCTTGATCGTCGCAATCTCCTTCATCATATTATCGACGCAAGCCACCATCTTGTCCATGTGAATCACAAAAGCCCCCTTATCGGTGCCATTGGCTGCCATCGTATCGGCTTCAAACGTCAAAGCACCCGCCTCGAGCATCATACCAATTTGGATCGCTGCCAACTGCGAATACGGCTGAATCCGACCCTCGGCATTCGTCATCCCGCGCGATATGTGACCAAACGCCCAGTATATCGAATCCGCATAGCTCTTAGTCGCCAACTCTTGCGATATCACGCCTTTTTCGACCAAATACGGCAAATACCATATTGCCGCCGTCTGCGCCTTCAATTCCTCGGCCATCGATGCCAAGCCACCGCCAAACAATTCGTCGTCGACTTTCCCCTTGACCTTGTATTCATGCGCCGGCCCCAAATTGTGCGCCGCCTCGTGGATTATCGTGCTCAAAAGCCCAGGTCCCGTCGCATCTTCCAACAGAGCCGTATCCTGCGCCGTAAACATCGACTGCGCCAGCGTCTTGCGATCGCGCAAACTATCCGGATCCGTATACAAATTGCTCATCGCCACCGTTCGCCCTCGGCCTTCGTTCGCCACGGGGCCCCAGTTCGGCAACGATTGCCCAATCGTCGCACCAAACGCATCGCGATCATCGCCGCTATTCGTCACGATGTCGATGAAATCGGGCAAATGGAAGCTCACCTTGCGAGCCTTGTACGGCTTGCCGGCGACCTTGGCGAGCCGATCTTCCATGTCCTGCTGAATCGGCGTCAATTTCTCTTGCCACGCCAACGCTTCGGGATTGATGCGCGCAAACGTCATGTGGAAGCCCGCTTTCCGCGAGCACGGTTCCCAATACACTTCGTCGGGCGCAACGCGAACATACCACGAAGAATTCGTCGAATTCATCGACGCCCAAGCCTCATCGGCCGGATCCCAATTGTTCGTCTCAAACGCATCGGCCGCCGCAAACAAATACTTCTGCAACGCAACTTCTTTCTCATTGCCCGCCAATGCCTTGCCTGCCGCACGCAAATCCGCACTAATCTGCTCCATTTCCGCCTTGAAATACGTGCTATACGGCTCCGCGCGAAGTTCACCCTTCTCGTCGGCAACCACCACCGTAAACGGCGTCAACAACTTCTCCGCATCGGCGCGTTGCGACAATTTCGTGCAAAAATCCGCTTCCTGCTGAATCGATTCCGGGTATACACCCACCGCGATCTTCGCATCCCCCGCCAACGCCCGGCAACCCGCATCCGGCTTCATCTTCGGGCTCTCGGGCATAATCCCCCAATTCCGACGCGCCATGCTCTGCGACAAAACGTCATCGGCCGGGATCTTCTCCATCACCTTGTCGAGCCCCGTCTGCTTCGCATAAAGCGCATCTATCGATTTGCCCACTTTCAACATGCTCGCGACAAACGCCTTCTCGGCAGCATCCGAACCCGAAAAATCCGACGCCACCACCGTCACAGCCGCCTGATCTAGCTCATCCACGACTTTCAAACGACGCGCCTTCTCGCCATCATCGATTTGCGCTCCCATCGTCGGGTCTTTCATCACCTCGACCATCAACGCGTATGCATCATAAAAAGCCTTCGTAAACTTTCCATCTGCATCTTTCCAAACAAACGTCTCCGTCGTCGGGTAGAAATTGAGCGTCGACAAAACCTCCGGACGAACCGTCTTCGACGCCGTCTCCTCATATAGCCAGAATATCGGCAAATTCAAACGCATCGCCGCGCGATTAAACGCATTCCGGTCCAGCTGCGACAAATCGACTTCTTGCACCTCTGCCGTCACCTCTGCAACCTCCTCCTGCGCCTTCACTTCTTCCTTCTTGTTGCAACCCGCGCCCAACAAAAGCGCCATGGACGCCGCACAAACAATCCACTTCTTCGTCAAACTCATGTTCCTTCCTTTCCTTTGCCAAGTGGCAGCTTCCAACGCGGATCGCCCGGGCGAACGACTTCGCCTATCGCACGATGTCGCGCCAACGCGCAAACCATCTCCAACACAAATCGCCCCGTATGCCCCGAAAAATAGGCTCGACGCTTCACAAAACCCAGTTTCGTAAAGCAACGCTGCGCCCGACGATTATTCGCATACGTCTCCAACACAGCCACCTTAAAACCGAGCTCCCAAAGCTCCACCAAAAACAACTTCAGCGCCACGCTACCATAACCTAGCCCCCAAAGCTCCGGTATCGCTATCACAATGCTCAATATGCACTGCGTCTCTATCCGCTCACACGGCCGCGCCGATACCGTCCCAATCGACTCACCATCGAGCACGATCACCCGCTCTATCACCTGACCAAATCGCAACATCATCAAACGCGTCCGCGCATACTCGTCTTTCGACAATATCTGCGGGCCATCGTCTGCCCAATACACCACCTCGTCGCTGAATCGCGTGTCGAAAAAATGCTCGTAATCTGCATAAGATGGCTCTTTTAGGCTAACTCTATGTCTAATATTCGCTCTAACCACCATACAATCTTATTTTCTTCAATCACTCGCTACTTTTTTTCCCCACATTCAAACACGAAGTCCCCCTCTGCCCCCGCCGGCTCTCGCCGGGCGGGCTCAGCCTATTGCGACTATCGCCGCAATACGGCTTCGTTGGCGGCTATTGCGACTTGCGCCGCAATACGCCGCTCTGGGCTCCGCCTATTGCGACTCGCGCCGCAATACGGCTACGCTGCCGTGCTATGTTCTCCCTGCCTGCGGCAGGTCCGAGCATACGCACGGCTTTTTTTGGGGCTAAACACACAAATCGAGTTACTTCACTTGCGAACCCGGTGCTCGCAATAACACCGTCGGCAATTCCAAACCCAATTCATCGCTTGCTGCCAAAACCATCCCATTCGACATCATTCCAAACATCTCTCGCGGCTTCAAATTCGTAATCACCAACACATTGCGACCGATCAAAGCCTCAGGTTGGTAGTGCTTTGCAAGACCCGACAAGATCTGAACGGGCCCATCCGGATGCCCGATCTCGACTTCCAAGCGCAACAATTTGTTCGACTTCTTCACCTTTTCGCAAACGATCACCTTGCCAACTCGAATGTCGAGTTTCTCGAAATCGTCGAATTCGATGAGCGGTTTCAACGGCGTGCGCACGATTTCCGCCACCTTGTCTTCTCCACCCTTTTCCTCCCCAGGGATCGTCTGTTTCACAGCTTCTTCTGTCACGCCTTTCTCCTCTTGCTTTTCTTCGGGTATCGTCAACGCATCGAATTCCGCGCGTTCCGGACGTATATACGTCTTCTCGACGTGGGCTATCACATTTCCATCGCCCAATCCTTTGTCCAAATCGGCCAAATTCTGATCGCCTAACCCCAATTGTTCGAACACTTTCGCCGAAAAATCGGGCACGACGGGCTTGAGCGCTATCGCTATCATGCGCACGACTTCGGCACACGCCGTCACAATCGCTCGCGCTTTGTCGACGTTTGCCGATTCGCCCTTCAAATAACCCCACGGCGCCTGTTCTTGGTAAAATAAATTCGCAGCATTCCCGATTTCGCATATCGATTTAATCGCACCAGCCGTGTCGAGATTCGCATACATGTCGAACGCTTCTCGTATTCTGCTGCGCGTCTTCGCGATCAATTCGCGGCAAGCGTCGTCGTAATGCACCGACGACAACAAACCGCCCAATTTCGTCTCGGCAAAGCTAAACGAACGATTGTGCAAATTCGCCAAATTGTCGATGAGCCCCGATCGTACGCGATAATAAAAATCTTCGATATTCAAATCGATATCGTCGACCCCCGTCGACAACTTCGCCGCAAAATAAAACCGCAAATAAGCCGCCGGCAACACTTCCAAGTACTTCGACGCCAAGATAAACGTACCGCGCGATTTGCTCATCTTCTTGCCGTTGACCGTCAAAAATCCATGCGCATGGATCTTATGCGGCAACGTAAACCCTGCCACCTTGAGCATCGCAGGCCAAAACAGCGTGTGGAAGTAGATGATATCTTTGCCAATAAAATGCCAAATCTCCGTGTTCTCATCGTGCCAATACGAATCAAAAGATTTGCCATTCGCCTCACACCACGATTTCGTCGTCGCAATGTATCCAATCGGCGCATCCATCCATACGTAAAAATATTTCTCCGGATACCCCGGTATCTCAAACCCAAAATACGGCTTATCGCGCGATATATTCCAATCCTGAAGCCCCTCTTTAATCCACGTCTTGACGAAGTTCCGCACTTCGTCGTCGAGCGCCGACGACGAGGCAAACGAATCGAGAAATTCGCTCAAATCGCTCAACGATACGAACAAATGGCGCGATTCATGGACGATGGGGACCGAATTGTCGAGCACGCAATGCGGATCGATCAACTCAATCGCATCATAACGGCTTTTGCAAACTTCACACACGTCGCCATATTGGTCTTCGGCTCCGCATTTCGGGCATTTTCCCTTCACATAACGATCGGGCAAAAACCGCTTCAATGGCTCGCTATACAACTGCCGCACGACGCGCTCGCGGATCAAACCCGCCTTCTGCATCGCCTCGAATATCTCATAAGCTAGTGCCTTATTCTCCTCGCTGTGCGTCGTGTAATAATGCGCAAATTCGATGTTAAATCCTTTGAAATCAGCAACATGGCTATTCCAAGCCTCGGCGATCAATGCCTCGGGCGATATTCCGCGCTTCGCCGCACTAATTTCTATCGGCGTGCCATGCGTATCATCGGCACACACATATACGGCATCGTGCCCCATCGTGCGCATCGCGCGCGCAAATATGTCCGTCTGTATCGTTTCGACCATGTGCCCCAAATGGATTGCACCATTGGCATAGGGCAGACCACTCGTTATCAAGAGCCGTCGCTTCGTCATGCGTTATCGTTCCCCAATCGATTGAGATGAGCCGCTTTCACGCGGCAAAAACAAAAAAAAAGCACCGGTCAAAAGCCCTAAGTGCTCTACGACCGATGCCCCTATACCACACAGACCCACAATCGGCATGAAAATTTGGTCGATCCCCCGATTTATTCGACTCTATCGTCGCAATAATCGTCCGCATCGCCCTCATCGACTTCGTCGATGAGATCGTAAACCCCATCGACTGCCATGTCTAAAAACGCCTCGATCGTCTCTGTCGTCACCGCCGAACGAATGCAAAGCTCCGCTCGCACGATGATCACGTGATCATCGCACAAATAAGCCGATACAAGCTGCGAATTGCCATTAAACGCATTCAAATCGTCGAGCGTTGCCTCGTCGTCTTCGAGCGCAACCGTCATCGCGAGCACGCTGAGCGAACCGTGCTTGACAAGCGATACTTCCGCACAAATGTCTTCGTCGATCATCCAGTCGAGCCTATCGAGCCCGTCTTCCATCTCTTCGACTTTCCAGCCATCGTCTTTGCCATGAGCACAAATGATGTCTGCCACATCGCTAAGTGTCAAATCGTAAATCAATTTCGTCGACATACCTCGTTCCTCCTATCCAGAGCGCAAAGCTGCGACTTCGTCGCAATGCCTTATTTTATCACAATTACATGCGCAATTCACCATCTAAATACGCACGATAAGTCATTTCTAGCCCGCGCTCAAACGATGTCTTCGGCGCCCATCCCGTCGAACGCAATTTCGAAATGTCGAGCAATTTCTGCGGCGTCCCATCCGGATGCGTCGCATCGAAGACGATTTCGCCCTCATACCCCACCACGCGAGCTATCGCCAATGCCGTCTCGCGTATCGTCATGTCCGTCCCAGTCCCGATATTCGTCAGCTCGCAAACCGTCGTATCGAACAACAAATGCAAACACGCATCGGCCATGTCGTCGACGTAGAGAAATTCCCGACGCGGATTCCCCGTCCCCCAAAGGACGACTTGCCCCAAACCATCGTTCTTAGCTGCATCGATCTTGCGAATCATCGCCGGAATGACGTGCGACGTCACGAGGTTGTAATTATCGCCCGGGCCATACAAATTCGTCGGCATGACCGCAAAAAACCGCTTCCCGTGCTGGCGATGAATCGCTTCGCACATCTTGAGCCCCGCAATCTTCGCTATCGCATACGGCTCATTCGTCGGCTCCAATGACGACGTCAAAAGGCACGACTCCGGCATAGGCTGCGGCGCCAAACGCGGATAAATACAGCTCGATCCCAAAAACAAAAAGTCCTCGCACCCCGTCCGAAGCGCCGCCCGGATCACATTCGATTCGATCGCAATGTTGTCGACGATAAAATCGGCTGGCCACGTCGCATTCGCATGAATTCCACCGACTTTTGCCGCCGCCAAAATCACCACTTCGGGCCGCTCCTCGTCGAAAAACGCATCGACTTCGCGCGACTCGCGCAAATCGAGCTCACTCGACGTCCGCGTCACGACGTTTTCATATCCACGTGCCGACAACTGGCGACATATCGCCCCCCCCACGAGCCCACGATGACCCGCGACATAGACCTTCTTCATATTCCTAACCTCTTATTATCCTATCTCTTCATCCCATCTCTTCCGGCTTGCTTCTCACTTGCCCAACGTCCAAACGCCCACAGTCGCCCCAAAACGCCTGCAATCCGTTCAAATTCCCCTATATCGCAGAAATACCGCAACGCAAGTCGAAACAAACAAGCAAAGTCTATTCCAATGGATCGATGCCCGTAAACGCCCAAATCGACATTTTTTTATGCGATTTTCCTTGCCAACCGCATCACTTCGTCTTATAATTTATATGGGTGTGTAAAATTTAACGACAACAAAGGAGGTTTCCATGTCATCAGGAACAGCAGTAGTAAAGGCAAAGTCGGGATTAAACGTTCGAAAAGGCGCCGGTACCAATTTTGCCAAAATTGGCGCTCTCGCCAATGGCTCGAAAGTCAATTTCAGCGGCGAGCAAAACGGCTGGCTAAAGATTACCTACAACAACCAACAAGGCTTCATTTCGAAGCAATTCACCTCGGTTACTACGTCGGCTACGTCGGCGGGCAATGCCAACAAACCGCAAAACAACGTCGCGACGGCCTCTAAAACCGTCGAAGTCACCGCCACCGGCCTCAACGTCCGAAAAGGGCCAAGCACCAACCACGCCAAAATCGGGCTTCTCGGTCAAGGCAAAGTCGTTCAAGTCACGGGCGAATCAAACGGTTGGTATCGAATCAGCTACAACGGCCAAGACGGCTGGATTAGCGCTCAATTCACCAAATCTGCCAGCGGTGGCTCGACATCAAACGCCCCCGCACAATCCGGCGAAAAAAGCGTCAACCAAAAATACACCGTCACAGCCACGTCGCTCAACGTCCGCTCTGGCCCAGGCACCAGCAACTCCAGAATCGGATCCCTCTCCAATGGCGCCGTCGTCACCGCCGTCTCAGAAAGCAAAGGATGGCTCAAAATCCAATTCAACGGCGGACACGGGTGGATTTCGGGCGATTACGTCGTCAAAGGCGAGCAAAAGTCCAACATCGATACGAGCGGTAGCGGCGGCACTTTGCGACAACTCTCGACAAAACAAGTCGCGGCAATCGAAACGGGCCGCAAATCCAAAACTCTTGTCGACCTCACCACGGGCAAGCGATTCAACGTCTCGTGGGACGCATCGCCAAATTATCACTCCGATTGCACCCCCATGACGCAATCCGATACAAACGTCATGAAGAGCATCTTAAATCCTTCGCTCGACTACAACTCGCAGAAATGGGCAAACTACAACACTTGGAGCTGGGCTGGTCGACCAGGCGCCATCAAATTGAAAGACGGCAAATGGGTCGCCTGCGGATTCCACATGCGACCACACGCCGCCATCATGGGCGGTAGCCCCGGCTACCCCTTCAAAAATGAAAGCAATACACCGCTCTCGGGTGCTGCAAAAGCGGCAAATGGTAGCCAGTGGCGCCTAGGCGGTCACTTCTGCCTCTACTACGGCGACTCCCCCGGCGGCACATCTGGTTGCAACCCAGCAGCAAAGAGAGCTGCCACCATGCGAGTTCCCGGCACGTAATCGATCGTCTGCCAAGGCGAAGCACTTCTGTGCTTCGCTTTTTTTTGTTTTTCTGCCAAGTCTCCTGCGGCGCTTGCGTCGCGTCTTTGCGCCGCCCACCTCGCCTTCTTCTCATCACTCGCGCCATGCAGTTTTTTGTAACATCGCCACCCATTTTGCGATACAATCTCCGCGTGTTCGCATAAAAATATCGATAGACTCGATGGCTCGACGCGCCAATCGAACTGCTATTCGACGGTGATTTTTCGACAAAACGCTTCAAACCGAAGGATTCAAACGATGAAACAATGGATGACACTCACTTTCTTGATCTTTGCCATTTCGACTTTGGGTTGCAGTCCCAAGAAAGTCGACGAACCAAAGCTTAACGACGACGCGCAAGTCCAACGACAAGGCGATGTCGCACAAGCACAAGCACCAGCCGCCGACGATGCAAAACAAGCCGCCCCAGCACCCACTGCCGAGGCGGCTCCCGAGGCCAATCCAACCGCTCCCGATGCCAATGCAAACGACGACATCGGTGAAGGCGAACAAGGCGAACAAGGATGCGGACGAATGTACGGAAAATTTGCAAAAGATAGAGCCATTCCATTGCCCAAAAAAGACGGCAAAACCGTCGAATACTCCGAAGGCTACTGCGATGGCAATTACAACGCTTTCAAAATGGAGAATTTCGATTTTCGCAACGATTACGAAAAAGACCTCATCGCCGCTGGATTTGAAAAAATCGACAATGCCTTTGTCAAGGGTTCGGGCACGCCCAATGAATCCGTCGTCGCTTTCCGCGAAGATGTCGAAGACCCCGTCGAGCCATACATCCTCATCATGGCAGGATCGCGCGACCCGCAAAACCAATACACCAAACTCCCCGACAAACGCATACCCTACCCTCTCAATGCCGACGGCATGGCCGCCTATGTCGCCGATCTCATCGAGCCAAACGAGGCTTCAAACGAAACCGTCTTCGTCTACGTTGCCCAAGACAAAGCCTTCGTCATGGCATATCAAAAACGCCTCGAAAACGCCGGCTTCGCCAATGTCCGCATTCCCGAAGCCCCGCTCTATACGAAATCCGTCGACGGCAATATCGAACTCTCCGTCGCCATCGAATCCGACTTCGACGATCCGACTATGCCAGTACGCATCAAAATGATGGTCATCAAACTCGGAGAATAATCACGCCCCCTCGCATGTCATAAACGCCCGCCGTTGCGGGCGTCTATTTCCCCTCGCATGCCATAAACGCCCGCCGTTGCGGGCGTCTATTCCCCCTCGCATGCCATAAACGCCCGCCGTTGCGGGCGTCTATTCCCCCTCTCCATTCATGGAGAGGGGTTGGCCGACAGGCCGGGGGCGAGGTCAAACTACCGCTCGGTGCTAGCCATCACATCATCTATCAGCTAAACAGCTCGCACCCATCCGACTTAAATTCCTCGATTTTATCGATGATATCTTGAACCGTACATTCGAAATACTCAGCTAAGCAATCGAGGCAATAATAAGATTTCGTCGACTCGCCGAGCAGTTTGATGTTGATCCCCAAGTCGTTGCGCGTCGTGATTTCTTTCGCGCAAAACGCACAATTTTGCTTTTTGAGCTTTCGCTTCGCCATCCTCCCCCCTATGCATCCGAATCTGCGCCGAAATCTCTCACTCGACATTGCGGCAAATCGCTCCCCCGCAAACCTTCGTCGACGATCCCCATCTGCGTGCGAATAATCGAACGCATGTTCATCGCAGGCCTTAGGCAATACATTTCGAATTCGCGTTTTGAAATGTCTCTTGGCTGGCGTACATGCGGGAAGAGCAATTTCAAATACGCCGTCGAAAGGCGGCGTATCGCCTCAGAATCGCGCGTGTCGGCCTTCTCGGGCATGACGACGAGTTCGTCGACGATAGCTCGATACGTCGGATCTTCGCGCAATTCGTGCATGATCGACGAAAAATACTCCGAGTTCAACGCCCAGCCCTTTGCCTTGAGATCGTCGTCCATGCGCGGCAATTCCCAACCCTTGATAAATCCATGGATTCTATCGAGGAATTGTGACTGCCGAAATGGCTTGGGTAACTCGACCATCATGTTCTTGTATTCATCCATCAACGACGATTCGATATTACCCAAAAATATAATACTCGCGTCGATATTGACTTCGTGATTGTCGGTCGCCCGATACTTGCCATTTTCTAGGAATCCTTGAAACGCCGCTTGGAGCTCGGGTTCTTCGAGATAATCCGCTTCGCGGATTTCGTCGAGTGCGACGAAATCGCGCATGGCGACAATGCCATCTTGTTTTTTCGCCACGTCGTAGATGAGCTTTGCACGGCTGACTTTTCCCGTCACAAGCCACCCATAGCGGCTAATGTTGCCAAATAAATACGTCTTCCCCGTTCCCGGCGGTGCCAATTCCAATAAATTGACCCGTTTTTCGACAAACGGCAACAATCGTTGAATCACGGCGAGTTTCTGCGCTTTGTCGCTATATCCAAGCGCATTGTAATCGACGCCCCCCAAGATGACGTCGATCCATTCGTCGAGTGTAAATTGGCGACGCGCATCTTTGTATTCGTCGAGATCGACGTCGTAGGGGCAAAAATCTTTGAAATCCATCAATTGAATTTTGCCCTTGCCATCGCCATCTTCGGGCGCGATATAACACAATTCGATAACGCCCCAGCGCTCCTCAGACTTGACGAGCTCTTCGCCTATGCTCTCCATCAGCCTGCGCGGAATCACCGTATCCTTCGATCCCAAGCCATAATCGGGCAATCTAAACGACGTCTCGCCCTTGGCTATGCTGATGTCGATGCCGAGTTTCGCGAGGATCTTTATCGTCTCGCCTTGATTGACCATGCGGTTTTGAAGGGCATTCCAATCGTTTTTATGTGGTAAAAACGTGCGAATAAACTCCACTGCTTCGTCGACGTCGACGACGCCATCGTCGTCTTGAAATCGCTTCAATATGTAATCGCGCATAAACGACGGCAACTTAAACGACGAAATAAAACTATTCTTATTCAAATCTTTATACACGACCATCGTGTCGAAATACGATTTGAGACGTGCGACGAAATCGTCATTTTGTATATTTTCACTCATTGTTCTATAACCTCAAATGCCATCGTTGCAAATTATAACCCCAAATCTCTTTGTTTAGTCTTGCGCTCGACGACGAAATCGAACACTTGCCCCGTATTCGTATTGCCTTCCCAAACCGTCGCACGATACGCTTGCGCCTTCGTATGCTGATCGACGTCGAATCGAGCAGTTCTGCGATCAGAGTCAAGCGCGCCTTCGTAGAACACGCCTTCGATTTGTATGCGCGGCGCATTCATGGGCATGTTGCAACAAAGCGCCAGCGTCACCTTGCCCTGGCTATATTTGACTATTTGATCGGCCAATCGGTACTCGACTTTTTCGGGGCGCAACGTCAAAGTGACGATGGGCACGACGACTTCTTCGAGGCTTGCACCGCCGTGCACCTCGACTTGGGCCTTATTCCCACCTTTGAACCGCTCGTAATTCGCCAACACAGCCCATCCATTTTCATAAGCCGCTTGATCGAGATTCGGGTTTTGCTCGCACCGGCAACAACGCCCGCTATGCTTGCCCTTTTCTTCGAGTTCTATTTTCTCATTTTCGTGTCTATAGATGACGGCGAGACGGCTAGCACCGTGATCGGAAAAGATGACGGCCTTTTGGGCGCCATGAGATCGAAGCAAATCGCGTATATTTCGCAACTCTTTATCGATCACTTTGAGCTCTTCAAAGAGATGGATGGGCAACTGACACCTTTCGTAGAGATAAATCGTACTATGGTGTTTTAAATCGTCGAGTTCTTTGACATCTCGCGTTTCAAATCTTTCCTTGAATTCCTTGTTTATACTCGTAATCGACGGCAATTCGCAACGTACAATTTGAATATCCGAAATCATGCCATATTCGCGACATTTTGCTTGAATATATCCCAAATGCTCTGCACCCAATGCATCGATAAAATAGGCTTGTACGCCTTCTTTATCGATCGTGCGCGTCACAGCACTGCGACAACGGAGTTTATTATAAGGTCGTTCTATGGCATATTTGTCGACATATTCGATGAAATCGTCATCAATGCAATTGCGAATCTTCAGATATTTATAACGATTGAAATAATACGTCAAATCGTCTGCCAGCGATATATTATCATTCTTGAGATGCGAATTGTGCGAATCGAAGACAAATGGCTCGATATAGTACGACAACTCGCGCGATGCATGCGCTATTGCCTTTTCGATCTCTGCATCGGTCCAATCGTTTTCGTCGATCGTCTTCATCCATTGACGGCGCTCGTGATCGGTCGAATCGCTCAAATAATATACGGCATCTTTGCCATAACGCTCGGCAACGCTCTGACAATAAAATTGCATTTCCGTCGAATTGGCTGGCAACAATTTCAATAATTCAAGGCGTTGTGCAAAAAACGACTCAAATCGATCGTCCGATCTCGCGACATCGGCGAGCGCATGATAAACGCGGCGAATCCAGGCTTCGCACGACGTCGTCTGATCGAGGCTAAAACCCAAATACGTGCCCGATCCCTCGCCAAATACGCGCATCGCAAGCCACAATAACCATCGTTCATTGCTCGATTGATTGTGAAACACGTCGTCGATCTGTTGGCACAAATCGCGCGTCGATCCCCAGCGTTGGGCGACGAGCGACGAAAAATCTGCATGACTTTTCGATTGCCCCCTTAACCATTCCCATTGCTCACAACTCGCCCACGACTTATCGGCAACCCGCTTGATTTCGACGTACTTGTCGACGAGCACGACGAATACATCGCCGTGGTCTTGTATCGCATATTTCGATCGACCAAAGAGTTCTGCGTCGTAGGGCATGACAACCGATATCACCGGGTTTCGCGCCATCGACTCACCGCTCATATCCTCGAGCTTTTTTAATAGCCCTTTCATGCCGTCGACATGCGCTCCATCGCAATCGTCGCCCTTTCGCACAAATCGAATCGTCGGAAGATCGCAACGCTTCCCGTCGACGACGACGATGCGACGATCGCGACGCGGATCGCGCGCAAAGTATTTGTCGAGCAAACTACTGCAATGCGTCAAAACGACGAAGACGTGACCCCGAACCGATCGGTCGATGATTCGGCGCAAATCCGACACGAGCGCTTCTTCGCCCTTGAGCATCGAGCTCTGCGAAATCCCCCATACGACGCTATTGTCGGCTTTATCGGCCGCCTCGAGAACACCCAAAATATCGGGGAAGCCGTTGCCATGCGTGTGATCCGATACCCTTATACACGCCTTCGACGCATCGGCACAAAGACTCGTGCGCAACGATGCATAATCGGCATAGTTTTCGACGTCGACGACGATCGGATACCCCATCGACGAACTATTGGAAAATTCTCCTATGTGCGACAAGCACGATTCGATCGAATTGCAATGCATCGCCCACCTCCTTAGCCCTTCTTCTGCTGGCTTTTGAGTATTTCGATGCCGATATTGACGTTGTCGATCAACTCTATCAAGTATTCGCGCAAATCGTCTGCATTCATCTCGTCGATAACGG
>SFMP01000152.1 GCA_004554395.1 Myxococcales bacterium
AAGCAGAAATGGCTTCGTCGATAGCCCGCAATCTCATCGCCATGAGCATGCCAGAAAGCGACATTGCCAAAGCAACTGGGCTTTCGATCGATGAAGTCCAAGCGCTTATGGCTGGTTGATCCGAGGTGAGATGTAAAAAAAAGCCAATTTTGAATGAAAAACGATCGTAAATGGTTATAAAGAGCGCCCCTTGAGCGCTCTTTTTTGGGTCTTTGCGAGTGGAATTCGCTCGAAGATTGGAAAAATGGGCTCATTGGCGTATGAGCGCGGGCGCACTTTGCGTATCGATGGCTATCGACGCCTTGGCGCTAGGCGTCTTGATGGCTTGGGCGCACGAAGTTCGCCATCAGCATCTTGCGTAAGGGGGCGTGCATAGGCTCATTGGCGCACGAAGTGCGCCATATTCCCCACCCCCTGCGTAAGGGGGCGCGCGGAGCGCGGCGGGGGTACGTCGAGGGGGTAGCGGCGTATGGGCGGAGCCCATAGACGCTCAGGGGGAGACTTCCCCCTCCCCCAAAAAAAGCACAAACAACGATATGATTCAGGATTGGTGCCCAAAGGCAAGCCCTTGGGGCAATGGATTTCGATAACAGAAGGCATGACAATGACAAAACGGTATATCGGCATCGACGTAGGCGCAGAAACGCTCAAAGTCGTCGAGTTGCGCGACGAAGACGGCAAGTGTTCGATCGCCTCGAAACAACGCATTTCCCACCACAAAGACCCAAAGGCGGCACTGCGTGGCGTGCTCTCGGCGATGTCGTACGAGACGATCGATGCGATAGGCGTCTGTGGGCGGCTTGGGCGCATGTTTAAGGTGATGCAAATCCCCGATAAATTGGCGCGCGCCGAGGGATTTCGGTTTTTGGTCGACGATGAGCCGGCGACGATCGTTTCGATTGGGTCGCATGGGTTTTCGGTGCTGGAATTGCGCGACAAGACGCACGAAGTTTACCGCGAGAATACGCGTTGTAGCCAAGGGACTGGGAACTTTTTGATGCAACTCGTCGAGCGATTTGGAATGACGGTCGAAGAGGCGAGTCGTTTGTGCGAGGATGTGACGGAGCCGGCGCCGCTGTCGGGGCGATGCCCGGTGATTCTCAAGACCGATATGACGCACTTGGCAAATGCAGGGCAGAGTCATGCGCGCATCGTGGCTGGGCTCTACGATGCCGTGTGCGAAAATGTTCAGGTTCTCATCAAGCCGGCGCTCTGCCCGCATCGCATGTTGTTGACGGGTGGCGTGATGCAAAGCGTGCGCATTCAGAACCACTTTGCGAAGTTTTGCGAAAAGAACGATTTTGAACGGCTCAGTTTGCCCGATGATTTGGGGCTTTATATCGATGCGATTGGGTGTGCGCGGTTGGCGGCCTCGCACAATGCCAAGCCGTGTGCGGCGTTCGACGACGTCTTTTCGGTCGTGACCGAGAAACGCATCGAGCACATCGATAATATTGCGGCGTCGCTCAAGCGCGTTCGGCGCATCCCCAAGCCCGAATTGCCGACGGCTCAGAGTCGCCCCAATGCGCGGATTATCTTGGGCTACGACATGGGATCGACGGGATCGAAAGTCGTCGCCATCGATGCCGATGCAGGCGATATGCTTTGGGATGCCTATGAAAACACGAAGGGCAACCCGATTGGCGCCGCTCAAGACCTCACGCGGCAGTTTTTGGCGTCGGAATGGGCGAAGAATCCCGTCGTCGCCGTCGGTGCAACGGGATCGGGGCGCGAAATCGTCGGGTCGCTGTTGAGCGTTTGTTATACGGCGACGCCTGTGTATATTCTGAACGAAATCGCCGCTCATGCCGAAGGCGCTGTGTCGTATGATTCGAGAGTCGATACGATATTCGAAATTGGTGGGCAAGATGCGAAATATATTCGGATCGATGGCGGTAGGGTTATCGATGCAGCGATGAACGAAGCGTGTTCGGCGGGAACGGGATCGTTTATCGAAGAGCAAGGCAAGCGATTCCAAGGCGTCAAAGACGTGCGCGATTTGGCTCGCATTGCCCAAAACGCTGATTGCGCATGCTCGCTGGGGCAGCATTGCTCGGTCTTTATGGCAGAAATCATCGACGAAGCCGTCGCCTCGGGCGAAAGACAAGAAAACATCATCGCCGGCATCTACGATTCGATTATTCAGAACTACCTCAATCGCGTGAAAGGTAGCCGAACGGTTGGGCAAGTCATCTTTTGCCAAGGCATGCCCTTTGCGAGCGATGCTTTGGCGGCGGCTGTTGCTCGCCGCACGGGGAGCGAAGTCATCGTGCCGCCGAATCCTGGCACGATTGGGGCACAAGGCATTGCGCTATTGGCGCGCCGATACAAAGTCCAAGGCAACCCCGATTTGCCCGCGCTCGATATGTCGCGGTTTTTGGGAGCCGAAATCCTCAAAAAAGATACGTTTGTTTGTGCCTCGAATAAGGGTTGCGGCGGCGCGGGCAACAAATGCCGCATCGATCGCATCTTGACGCGCCTCGAGGGCAAGGAATCGCGCTTTACATGGGGCGGCGGATGCTCGCTCTATGATAAGGGCACCGGGCGCATCAAACTCCCCGATCGCGCGCCCGATCCCTTCCGCGCTCGCGATGAGCGCGTCGAAGAGCTCATCGCCAACTTGCCCAAAAACGATGGCGCACCGCTCATCGCCATGAGCGAAGAGTTTACGCTCAAAGGGCTCATTCCCTTCTTTGCGACGATTTTGGCACAATTGGGGTTCCGGCTCGACATCTTCCGCCGCGCCGATCAATCGATCCTCAAACGCGGTATCGAAGAGGCCAATATCCCGTTCTGCGCACCGATGCAGCTCTTCCACGGGATTACGGCAAATCTCCTCGATAGAAAGCCCGATATCTTGTTCCAGCCCATGCTCTTGAGCACGCCCGCCATGCAAGACGAAGACCGATCGGTTCTTTGCCCCATCGTCCAAGCCGCGCCCAAGATGAATTATTGGGATGCCAAATCGGCGCACGCCGAGGCGCTCAAGGCGACGCGGTTTTTCTCGCCGATTATCGATTTCCAACCCGGCGGACTCGATTCCGAGCAGTTCAAAAAGACGTGCCATCAGATGGTCGCTCAATTGCTCGAAAGCTCCGAAAAAGACGTCGCCGCGCGATTCGAAGACGCCTTCGAAAAAGCACTCCAAGCGCAACGCGAATACGACGAGGCCCTGTTGGCCAGCGGCGACGAAGCCCTAGCCTATTGCCAAGCGCACGATATTCCCGCCGTCGTCGTCCTCGGGCGCACCTATACGATTTATAATAAGGTGCTCAATTCAAACGTTCCGGCGATTTTGCGCGAACAAGGTGCGATTGCCATCCCCATCGACGCCTACCGACTCGGTTCCGATGTGCCCATGTTCCATTCGATATTCTGGGGCTACGGACAGCGCAATTTGCGCGCCGCTCACCAAGTTCGCCGCATGAAAAACGTCTACGCCGTCTGGTGCTCGAACTACGCCTGCGGCCCCGACTCGTTCACGCTCCACTTCTACAATTATATTATGGAAGGGAAGCCATACGCCGTCATCGAAACCGATGGTCACTCGGGCGATGCAGGCACGCGAACGCGCATCGAAGCCTTTTTGCACTGCGTCCGCGAGCACATCGACAAAGGCGGCGAATTGGGCAAGCCAAACGAATTCTTGTCGATCGAAGAAAAGAACGTGTCGTTGTTGCGAGCCGGACGCGAGGGCAAGACGATCATCATTCCGCGACTAGGGCCAGGGGCTCGAACGCTTGCTGCAGGCTTGCGCGGGCTAGGCTACAAAGCCGAGGCCATGGCCGTGCCGACGCGAAAAACACTCGCCATCGGGCGCAAATATACATCGGGAAAAGAATGCGTCCCCATGACGATTACACTCGGATCGCTCATCGAACGCGTGACCGAAGACCCCGATGCCAAGCGCGAATTCGCATTTCTCATGCCCGCTGGGCGCGGCCCCTGCCGCTTCGGCAACTACAATCTGCTTCATAAGATTACTCTCGAGCGACTCGGGCTCGACAATCGCGTCGACGTTTGGTCGCCCTCCGACAACAATTACTTCGAAGGCATTCCCGGCGGAACCGTCGCACTCGCCTATTGCGGCTTCGTCGCCGCCGACATCTTGCTCTCGATGCGCTACGATGCGCGACCCGCCGAAATCCAGCCCGGTGCCGTCGATGCTCTCTACGAAAAACTCGCCAATGAACTCGACGATTTGCTCGAAGCTCAAGCCGCCAAAGACGGTTCCGTCGCCGCTGCCGCACGCGAAATCGCACTCAAGCGATTCTATGGGCTCAAAAAGTTCCTCGCCGACGCCGCCACCGCTTTCAAAGCGATAAGCCGCCCCGGCGATCTCCCCACCGTTCTCGTCACCGGCGAAATCTACGTCCGCTGCGACCCATTCGCCAACGACTTCGTCATCGATCAAATCCAAAAACGCGGCATCCGCGTCAAACTCGCACCGTTCTATGAATGGCTCGATTATCAAGAATACATTAACACACAAGTCGGCATTCCACAGACATGGGCGTCGTGGTTCTCGGCAAAACTCCAACTCTTCATCCTCGAAACGCTCTTCAACACGGCGGCAAAAATCATGGGCTGGGGGCACCTCGCGCGCGCCAAAGACCAACTCGCCGTTGCCGAAGACTACGTCCGATACCAACTCGAAGGCGAAGCCGGACTCACCCTGGGCGGCGGCATCTACGAGTGGACACACCACGAAATCGACGCCGTCATGTCGCTCGGCCCTCATGAATGCATGCCATCGAAAATCGCCGAAGCGCAATTCTTCCACGTCGCCGAAGACATGGGGCTCTACTCCAACACGCTCCACCTCAACGGCGACCCCGTCGACCCCGTCGTCATCGAAAACTTCGTCTACGAAGTCAAAGAACGTTTCGCCACGCGCGATGCCCGCCGCGCCGCCCACCCCGTCGCTCCAACGACGACAGGCGACGTCGCCAAAGGCATTCTCAAAGAATTGATTCGCGGTTTGCCAAAGCGTTCATAATGGGGCTTTTTTGGCTTCGCTATTGCGCCCTTTGGGCACAATACGCTTCGCCTATCGCGCTATTGCCCTTTGGGCAATACGCGCTCTTGTCGCCCGCATTGCCCTTTGGGCAATACGGGCTTTTTTGGCTTCGCTATTGCGCCCTTTGGGCACAATACGCTTCGCCTATCGCGCTATTGCCCTTTGGGCAATACGCGCTCTTTTGGCTTCGCCATTGCCGTGGTCAGATACCATACGCAAGTATTTGAAATTGCGAAGAAAAAATCCTATTTTGCGCCCGAGCTTTGGTCTTTGATGGCAATTGCCATCGCAAAGCGGGCGATGCGTATTTTGCGCAGCAAAATAGCGTCGCAAACGGCGGCGTATAGAGCCCCCGCAGAGGGGCGATATAGCCGCGTAGCGGGCGTATCGAGGCGCGAGCCGAGATAGCCCGATTCCCAATCGATATTAGGTATTTTTGGATTTTGATATAGTCTCATAGGAGGACGAAATGGAACGGCGATGGTGGGGGGCGGTACTCATAGCGTGTGCTTTTGCAATAGCAGGCTGTAGCGACGACTCGACGGTGGCGGGATCGGAGCCCAAAGACGTGGGATCGCCGTGTGTAGACGATTCCGAATGCGCGTCGGGGAAATGTGTGGCGGGCGTCTGTGAGGTCGAAGATAACATCGGCGAAAAACTCGCCGATGGTGCGCCGTGTAGTGCCAATGCGCAGTGTGCCTCGGGCGTGTGTGCCGATGGAACGTGTGGCGCAAAGCCGCCAAAGGTCGTCGGCGATGGCAGCATCGGGGCGGTGTGCGAAAAAGACGATGATTGCAATTCGAAAAAGTGCCGAGATGAAATATGCTATGCCTCGAAAATTGACCCAGGCAAATTGGGCGACCCCTGCGGTAGTTCGCCCGATTGCGCCTCGCAGTTGTGCTACAACGGTAAGTGCGTGACGTCGATTTGCGGCAATGGCGAAATCGAAGAAGGCGAGGCGTGCGACGATGGAAATGCGGTTTCGGGCGATGGTTGCTCGGCCGATTGTAAGACGATCGAAGAAGGGTATACGTGCCCAGCGCCGGGCTACGATTGCATACACAAAAGCTGTGGCAATGGCGAAGTCGAAGAAGGCGAGGCGTGCGACGACGGCATATTTAACGATGATTACGGGTTCGGAAAATGTAGTAAGGCTTGTAAGACTGCGCATTATTGTGGCGATGGTTTGCTCGATAAAGTCGACCGCGACAGCGGAGAACAATGCGACAATGGGCAAGATAATAAATCGCGCGATACGGCCGAATACGACGTTTGTACTATCGATTGCAAACGCGTGAATTATTGCGGCGATGGCACCGTGAACGGCGATGAGGTGTGCGACGACGGAAACGACGAAGACGGCGACGGTTGCTCGAGCAAGTGCAAGATCGAAATCGGATGGAACTGCCGCAAGGGCAGCGATGGCAAATCGATTTGCACGGAAATAGCTTGTGGCAATGGCAAAGTCGAGCCCGATCTCGGCGAATCGTGCGACGACGGCAACCGAAATTCGGGCGATGGTTGCTCGGCAAATTGCCACAGCGAATCGGGATGGGATTGTACAAAGACCGACGACTCGGGCAAGAGTATATGCACGAAGACGTGTAGCAATGGCAAAATCGAACCCGAATTTGGCGAGGCGTGCGACGATGGAAATTCGACCGATGACGATGGGTGTTCGAGTTCGTGCAAAGTCGAAGCTGGGTATCAGTGTGTCGTGCCCAATGGCGCGACGGCATCGGTGTGTTATGCTCGCATTTGCGGCGATGGCATCGTCGCCGGCGACGAATCGTGCGACGACGGAAATACGACCGATGGCGACGGTTGCTCGAGCAAGTGCAAACGCGAATCCGGCTATCATTGCCCTGTGACTGGTGGCGCATGCGAAAAAGACGTCTGCGGCGATGGCATCGTGACGGGCGACGAATCTTGCGACGAAGGCAATGCGACGACGACCGACGGTTGTGTCAATTGCCAAATTCAGCCCGGCTGGGAGTGCTTAACGCCGGGTGCGCCGTGTACACAGACGGCTGTTTGCAGCGATGGCAAGCTCCAAGGCATTGAAGAATGCGACGAGGGCGAAAAGAATAAAACTGCAGGATGCGTCAATTGCGTCATAACAAATGGTTGGCGTTGCCCCAAGGCCGGAGAAGCTTGTGTTCAGGGCAAATGCGGCGATGGCATCGTCGACAAGGGCGAGTCGTGCGACGACGGCAACGACATCGCCGGCGACGGTTGTAGCCCCGATTGCAAAATCGAACCGATATTTGAGTGCAAAGGCGTGACCTGTCGCCCGATCTGCGGCGATGGCTTGACGTTGACCGAGGCTGGCGAAGAATGCGACGACGGCAATAACATTGCCGGCGACGGCTGTAGTCCCGATTGCAAAGTCGAAAAAGGATATACGTGTAAAGCTCCTGGCCCGACACAAGATTTCCCCCCATATATCGATTTGCCAATTACATATCGCGATTTCTTGCGATATAGCGACGACAGTGGATACGAGCGTTATGTATCTCCAACTATCCAGACGGCTTATGTGACGCAAGATCTCTACGCTAGTTTGCCCGATTCGTGCAAGGGTACGAAAAATGGATATCGCACGGATTATCCGCTCGTGGTTGGGCGTCCTAGCCCGGATTTCCGATCGTATTGCCCCGCTTCGAACTGCGAAGGCGCCGTGAAAGATGACCTCGACATCGACGGAAAACCCGCATTGAATTCACCCGATAAGATTAAGAAAGCTCCGAGCGGAAGTGAGGGAATTACTTGCAAGAAATTATACACATGTCCAGAAGTTTTCAAATGGTGGTATAAAGACGTCCCAGGTTTGAACAAGCGTTATGAATCGACGTTGAGACTGAATCATAAAGGTGCCGGCACGTATCAGTTTAGCAGTGATTCCTTCTTGCCATTGAAGGGAATCAAAGACGTCGACGGCGGTGTCGGGTTTACGCAAATTCTCGCAGAGAATTATGGCGAATTTACGTCGGAGTTCCATACGTATTTCAAATACAAAGGTGGCGAAACGTTGACATTTGATGGCGACGACGACGTCTGGGTCTTCTTCAATCGAAAACTCGCCGTCGATATCGGTGGCATTCACCCTAAATGGGAAAAAAGCATTACACTCGATGCGAATACGGCCAAGACAAAATTTGGCATGTACCCCGGTGGTATATATCCGCTCGATATGTTCCATGCCGAACGATGCCTCGGTGGATCGTCGTTTAAATTGACATTGACGGGCTTTGTACAAATGGGCAAATCGACGTGTAGCACGGCTTGTGGCGATGGCATCGTCGCCGGCGCAGAAGAATGCGACATCGAAGGGCATGTCGACGACGAAGTCGCGAGAAAGGCTGGATGCGTGAATTGCGAGCGCAAATCGTATTGCGGCAACGGCAAAGTCGAAACAGGCGAAGGTTGCGATGAAGGGCAAGAGACCGATTGGTGCAAAAACTGCAAAATCGTCACGTGTGGCAATGGCAAACTCGACGATCACGAAGCTTGCGACGTCGTCGATGGAAAAACCGTCTTCCGCGACAAAACCGAAGAAGAATCGAAAATCTTGACTTGTAACATGTGTCGCATCGTCGGCTGCGGCGATGGCATCGTCGACGCGGGCGAAGAATGCGACGATGGCAATGGTATCGATAACGACGGTTGTACAAATGCTTGCACGCGCCCCAAATGCGGCGACAGCATCGTTCAAACATTTTTGGGCGAGGTGTGCGACGATGGCATCAACGATGGCACATATGGCCACTGCGGATTCGGTTGCACCTATTGGGCTCCGCGCTGCGGCGATGGCGTCGTCGATAAACTCAACGGCGAGGCGTGCGACGATGGTCTCAACGACGGATCGTACGGTTCATGCACCAACGATTGCCAATTCGCTCCGCGTTGCGGCGATGGCATCGTCCAAGAAGGCTACGAAGAGTGCGATGAGGGCGAAAACAATGGAAAAGGCACGTGTAGTGCCAATTGCCGAGTCGTCGTCAATTGATGTTTGAATCGATGACATGTGTGCTATTGCCCCCGCATGAGGGCAATAGCGATATCGATATATCGCCACACTAAGCGCGGGCGATATGCTCTCGATATATCATTGCCAACAGCAGTGGGGCTAGGGGGCCCAAAGCCAATCGCCAGTTGTTCGACCAATTTGTCGGTCGAATGTAAAATGATGGCACGAGATATTGAAATTTCCCATCGATGAGATAACCAAATCATGGGAATGGGTGTGTTTTGCACGCGAGTTGTGTGCTTTGTCAGGAGGTCAAATGAAAAGATTTAAATACAATAACGCGATACATAAGATCGCACTGAGCGCTATCGTCGCCAGCTTCGCTGGCGTCGTCGCCTGCGACGATGTGTATTGGGATCGCGAAGCCTACGACGGGTTTATCGATACTTTCGGTGTCAAACATCCGTCGCAATTCGATTTGAACAACAACTTCTGTGCCTATATCGCACGGGAATCGATGGGGATTGAAAAGTTAAACGGCTCGAACTGGCAAAATGCTATCGCCGAATACCACACACAACATCCAAATGATCCTATAGCGCCCGAATGCCTCGCGCAAGGCGATTCAAACATTGCAGCATCGGCCCCCGATGAAAACGGCGATTCAACCGATACGCAACCTAGCAACAGCTCCGAAAACCTCGCTTTGTATAAAGACACCGACTTCCTCAAATGCCTCCGAGCTCAGATCGAAATCATTCAAAGCCGATGCGATGCCGTTTCGGTGAGCAAGACTGGCGATGAAAATGAAGGTCGGATGTATATACAAGTTGCCGAAGATATCACCAGCAAAGCGCAACTCGACGCTACCATTTTTGCTTGTGCGCAGAACGATAAAAACAAAGACAAAAATGTTTGTTCTGACACGGCAACGACACAAGAACATCGCAATATTTTAAACTATCGCCAGTGTCCAAATGGTTATAGTTTAG
>SFMP01000153.1 GCA_004554395.1 Myxococcales bacterium
AGCGCACTTTTGTCGCACGAGCTATCGAGCGCGATATCGGGCACGTCGACGACGGCGCTATCGAGCGCACTTTTGTCGCACGAGCTATCGAGCGCGATATCGGGCACGTCGACCGATTTGTCTTGGTCGGCGTCTTGCGATTTATCTTGCGAATCGACGGGCGCTTTATCGTCTTTGCCATCGGAAGAATCTTTGGCAGTGACCACGGGCAAAACACTGCTTTCGAGGTCGATATGCGGCAACGAAGCTTCGTTCAATTCGTCGTCGGCGTTGAATTTCGAATCCGAATTTAATGCTGCATCGATGCGCCCCATCTGATCAGAATTCGACATCATGCTGTTATCGTCGAATGAAATAGCAGCAAGCGACATTTCGGATTCGCTACGCTCGACGATCGAGGGCAAATTCGTCTTCGACGAGAGCCAATCGCTCATGCTAGCGTCGGTTTCGGAGCAGGCAATGTCTTTCGATGGTGGCGCCGAGCTATTGAGTAAATCGCCAAAATCTTCTTTGAAATCGTTGAATTGATCGCGTTCGCCTTCGGCCGCGCCAGAACTCGTCGCGTCGATCGCTTTGGAATCGGCAGAATTTGCCGAATGTGTCGCGTCGATCGCTTTGGCGACATCGCTTTTGGCGCTTTTGTCGAGTTTTTCTTTGTCGCCGGCAAGTGTGTCTTTGGGGTTAGGGGCAAGAGAGGCGATAGCGGGTGCGACGGCCTCGGCAGATTTCGAAGCGGTCGTATCGGCGATGCGTTTGAGCCCTGCAAATCGCGGCAACGCGCTTTCGCCCTTTTTATCGGTTGGCTTGGTTTGGGCAGATTTTGGCGTGCTGAAGATCGAGGCGATGCCTGGGGCGGGTTTTGAACTCGAACCGAAGGCACTGATGCCCGGTTTTGCGCCAGCCCCGAGTTTCGACGACGGACTGAGTATGCTCGGCAAAGGTTTGGAACTGCCAGCCCCCAAGATACTGGGCAACGATTTGGCGCTTTTTGCCGCCTCGGCGATGGCTTCGTCGACTTTTGAGCAATCGCTTTTTGTGCCTTGTTTGGCATCTGTATCGAGTTCGCCCAACTTCGTGGCGGGTAAATCGTCGAGTGCGCTCAAAATCGCATCGGGCGTCGACATCTTCGTCGATTCTTCGTCGTCGAGCGATTGGAACGAGAAAAACGGCGAAACGGCACCGACTTTTGTCGTATCATCGCAGGCCTCGTCGATATCCGAATCGAGGTCGTTTTCGGCTTTGACGAGCGAATCGAGTGCGGGCATGGCTTGGTGCGTCGGCGCCTCGTGAGACAAATTTGTCTCGGTTTTGAGGCGTTGTTTGAGACTGGCCAAATCGGGCGACGACGTACGCGCGGTGCGCGGGCTCGAGGTCAGCAAACGCGCCCCCGATTTGCCGCCAAAAAGCGGCGGCAGGCTAGAATCGGATTTGCGCGGCGCGGGCATGGGCGGAGGCGGCGGCATCAAAATCGACGAAGCAAACGGCTCGACCTCGATCGCAGGTTTCCAGCCGTCGAGCGCCCGACACCAAACGTGGCAACTTTCGCTAATATCTTTCAAATCGCCCGTAAACAAGGCGATGAGTTCGTCTTCGCCATAGGGCCCGTGGCTCGTACCGTCGAACGAATAATACCACGCGGCATCGTTGGCGGCGCGGCGTGGCGTGTTGAGCGTCGTCGCATGCCATTTGCTGAGATTCGAAGGCGCCGAAGTTTCTGCAACATCTTTCGCATCTGTTTTAGGAATCACCGAAGATTCACCTTTGTGGCCGCATTTTATGCACGTATATCGGATGGTGTTCTTCGTAATTTTTTCGTCGGGATAGCTCATCGAGGTGTGGCATTTTTCGCAAACGAAACGCATATCTAACCCTTTAAGATTTGTGGATTCGCGCCAAGCGCAGCGTGAAAACGTGTCAAATCGACCGCATTGTCGCCCCCTCCCCCTTCGGCGCACAATCGGCGTAAAACGATAAATGTGGACATGCTATCACATTTCCGTGCGAATGCCCAAATAATGCGCTTCTTCAGACGCCCGATGTTGCATTTTTTAGGAATGGCGGCCGTTTTTTTCGCCGGCTATGCCGCTGGCATACGCCGACGGCTCCGGCTATGTGCTCGTTTCACTGCGCGCATACGCCGTCGCTTTTTTTCGCCGGCTATGTGCTCACTTCGTTGCGCGCATACGCCGTCGTCGGTGCCTATCGCCGTTGGCGATACGGCCCGATGACATTGAAATCTTGCCAAAGGCGATTGATGTGCGATTATCGCAGTAGGATTTTTGGCGTGATAGGCGCTAATGGAGGACAAATCGGTGGAGCATCTAAGGGCAGTTCGCGGCGTCGCGGTGAGTTTGATTTTGGGCATTTGTGCGATGGGGCACAGTGCCTTGGCGCAGGATGCTCCGAAACTGCGCACGATTGAGCGGCAACGCGTCGAAAATGTGCCTGCGCCGCGCGTCGATGCGCAGGTGCAAGCGGCGGCTGTGCTCGATACGATTGCAAAAGACGATGCGGGAAGCGTAGCGGCGAAGTCGGGTGCGGCGCAAGCGGCGGCAGTAGATTTGCCGCGGTCGGATATTGCGCTACCACAGCTTGCGCCGTTGACGAAAGATGCGAAACAGAAGCTCGCCCAATCGGTTCAGGCGGCGATGAAAGCCAAGGCCGTGCGGCAAACGACGATTGGGATGCAAGTCGTCGATCTCGATACGGGCGAGGTCGTCTATGCGAAACAAGCAGAAAAGTATCTCAAACCGGCGTCGAACACGAAGTTGGTGACGACGGCGGCGGCGCTTGGGATTTTGGGTCCCGATCATCAGTTTGAATCGGCGTTGTTGGCGCGCGGAAAAGTCAAAGATGGCGTCGTCAATGGCGATTTGCAGTTGCACATCGATCACGATTTTACTTGGTCGACGCGGTTTTATAATACGGGCGACACGCCGATGGTCGGTCTCGTGCAGCAACTCAAAGCGGCTGGAATCAAGAAGATTACGGGGAATTTGATCGTTTCGGGCTATGTCGTCTATGGCGGCATGGCGACGAATACGTTGTCGACGACGGCGCATTTACAGAGCGCGGCGCGGCAATTTGCGGCGATAATGAAGAAGAACGGGATCGCCTATAAGGGACTCGTGGTGCGGCAATCGGCAAAGCGCGAGGGCGCCCCTCTTGCCACCTGGAAATCGCCCGTACTCGCTCAGGCCATCGTTCCGCTCAACCGCGTGAGCCACAATGAATACGCCGATATGTTGCTCTTAGCCATTGCGGCTAAGAATGGGAAGAATACGTATGAAGCGGGCGCAAAAGCCGAGTTGGCATGGTTAGAATCGATAGGGATCGAGACGAAAAACGTGCGTTTGAACGATGGATCGGGGCTTTCGCACGATAACCGCGTGAGCCCGAAGATGCTCACCGATCTGACAGCATGGGTATTGAAGGAATCGTCGTTTGGTCGCGAATGGGCGGCATCGCTTTCGATATCGGGATATGATGGGACGTATGGGGGGCGGCTTGCGAACGACGATGGAAAAGGGCGCGTTTATGCGAAATCGGGGACTTTGCGCGACGTCATTTCGGGGTCTGGTTTTTTCGTCAATCGCTACGATGGGCATACGTATGCGTTTTCGGTCATCGTCAATGGGAGTCGCAATCGCAAATTGACGCGTCAGGCGATCGATCGCATGGTCATGCCGTTTTTGGGGAATTTTAGGTCGGTGCAACGCGTGGCGGCGCCCGTGTTTTCATCGTATCGCAAAGAAGCCGATGGTCGCGTCGTCGCGCGTTGGAATCCGGTGGCGAAGGCGACGGGGTATCGGGTTTATTCGAGTGTCGATGGGGCACATTGGAGCGTTGCCGCCGAAACGAAAGATACTGTGCTCATCATGCCCGATAGTGCACGGCACTTGCGTTTGAGTGCCGTTTTGCCCGATGGCGCCGAAAGTGCGCCATCGCTCATCTATAGCTATCGACCAGGGGAGCGTTCGATGGCGATCGTCGAAATGGCGCAGTGCCGTTCAGACGAAGCGATGCGCCCTGCGTCGCATTTCGTGTCGCACGAAATGCCGCTGGCGCAGTTCGTGGGCGATTCGTGGGGCGTGTTTACGACGTCTCAGAGCGTCGACAATGCCCAAGGTGCGTTGTTCCATACTGTCGCTTGCCAAGGAAAGATGGCGTGGAACGACGAGGCTTATCGCCGCGCGATCGATGCGAAGATGCCGATTATCGTCGATGCAGTCGATGCACACCAAAGCACGCAGACGCAAGAGGCTTGCGATCCACGTCAAGGCAAAGTTTTGGGCTGTTATGCAGAGGCGGTTGTGACGAAAGATAGGCGATTTGGGGATCGCCGCGAGAATCTTCGTTTGCGCAAAGCGGCAGGAACGGGATCTTCGCGCCCGTCGGCGATTGGCATTTGGAAAGGGGCAAAATCGGTCGGCAATATGGCCGATGCGACGGTGATGGCTCGCGAAAAATCCGCCAACGGTAGCGATTTGGCCATCGTCGGGATCGATTTGCAAGCGCTCGATAGCCAGAAGGCCTTGCAGGCGGCCTGGAAATTAGTCGGAAACGATTAAATTCGCACCCGCCCCCTCTTGATGGGAGGCGGCGAATAGAAATATCAATCGGGCATGGGGTCTTCGCCGATGCGGTCGATGGCGTATCGCGAAACGCCTTTCGATTCGACTTCGCTATGGAGTCCGTGTTTTTTCGAGACTTGTTCGAATTCGTCGAGGACGATGCGCATGACTTCTCGTTTTTTTCGGAACGGCATGAAAGCGGATTTGAACCCGTCGACGACGAGTCGTTTGACTTCATCGTAAGTGAGGTGGAAGATCTGGCACGCGAGCTTGAATTCATCGGTCATCGTCGTATCGGTGACGAGTCGATTGTCGGTGTTGAGCGTGCAACGGAGCCCGAAATCCATGTAGAACTTGAGCGGATGGTTTTCGATGGCATCGACGGCGCCAGTTTGGACGTTGCTCTTGAGGCAGATTTCGAGCGGGATTCGGTGATCGTTGAGGTAGTTGAGGAGATCGCCGTTTTCGCGTAGTCGCGTGCCGTGCCCGATGCGGTGGGCGTTGCAATCGTGAATGGCTTGATGAATCGATCGTGCGCCGTAGGCTTCGCCAGCGTGGACGGTCGAATTGAGGTTGTTTTTTCGGATAAAGGCAAAGGCTTCGGCGTGTTTTTCGGCGGGGTTATTGACTTCGCCACCGGCCAGGTCGAATCCGACGACGCCTTTATTCTTGAAGGCAACGGCTAGCTCGGCGAGTCGTAGCGAGCTTTGGGGGGGCATGTGCCGCATAGCGCAGATGATTTGCCCACTCATGATGCCGTATTTTTTCTTTGCCTCTCGCAGGCCCGCGCCGACAGCCTCGACGATGACGGGCAACGACAAGCCCTCGCGTTGGTGCAGAATGGGGCTATAGCGCACTTCGATATAGCGGCAATTTTCGCGAGCGGCATCTTCGGCGAGTTCGAAGGCAACGCGCGTGAGTGCATCTTCGTCTTGTAGAACTTTGAGCGTGGTGTCGAAGACGCGCAAATAGCTTTCAAGGTTTTCGTGAATCCCGCCTATATTGAGGATTTGTTTGAGTCGATCGGGCTCGTCGGCGGGCAAAGGAATGTGGCGCTCGTGCGCCAAGTCGATGAGCGTTTCGATGCGCAACGAACCGTCGAGATGAACGTGAAGGTCTGTCTTAGGGATATCGTGCAAGAATGCATCAGTAATCGGGTTCATAGTGCTCCTCCTCGGTTGAAATGAGATGCGAAAGACCTCAAATAGGTCGTTCTATCCACTTTAGAGCACGGGGGAGCGTTTTTCAATCGAAAACGAACGACGGCGACGCCGTTGCCGGTGTCGCCGTTATCGATCGTCGTGCTACGATAGATGAGGATTATTCTTGACTACCCTTTTCCATGACGCCTTGTGCGTCGCAAGCGGTGCCTGCTTCGTTGCAAGCATTTTTGCATTGTTTTGCATTGCTACCAGTAAAATGCCAAGTGTCGTTTGAGAACTTCGTGCATGTCGCAGTGTATTGGAATGAGACGAGACCCATGAGTTGCGATTCACAAACAGCCTTGCTCTCGCCATCCTTGCATGTGCTTTTATTGGGAATGCACGATGCAGCAACATCTGTAGCCGTGGCGCATGTTGAATCCATTTGAGCGCAGTCTATATTGACGAGTTTATACGATTCCTCGTTTTCTTTTTCACTGACATCCTCGCATGTCACGAGCTTGCCGCCTTCACATTTGTTCTCTGTCTCTTCTGTGCAAGCCGTTTTTGTTATTTCGGCTACGGTAAACCATGGAATCGCCATTACAAAACTCGCCAAAAGTCTTGCCGTCGCATGGGGCGCCTTCTGTCGCGGCTTTCATTTCATCGGTGACGCAGACGCCGCGATCGCACGTGCCCTTTGCGCAAGTGACGCCTTGACATGCGACGTCGACGACCGCGCTATTTTCGACGCATTTGCCATTTTCGCAGACGGGTTTAGCGGCTGGGCAGTCTTTGTTTTGAGTGCATTCTGGCTTTGGCGTATCGCCCTCGCACGCCGTATTGTCGGCATTGCATTTTCCTTCGCAGAAGATGTATGACACAGCGGGTTGCCAAGTATTGTTGGAGTATTGCTTACATTCGGTGGTGAATTGGACGAATAGAAGACCGAGATCGCGGTAATCGACGCACACTTGTTCGCGCTGACCTTGTGTACACGTGCTTTGCGACGGGGCGCAGATCGTTTCGGCACCATCGGCTGTTGCGCACACGCCGCCGTTGTATATTGAGCAATCTTTGTCGACGAGTTTGTAAGATGGGGCTGTTGACGAACCGACGTTTTCGCACGTGACGAGTTTACCGTTTTCGCATTTCGGAGCAGTATCTTCACTACAAGTCGTATCTGTCGTCGTGGCATAAGTGATGCACTTTTTGCCTTGTGCGTCGCATGTTTGGGTTATGGGATTGCATTGCGTGTAGTCGCTAAAACTACTAGCAGTGCTGACGAAGTGCTTTGCTCCGCTTTCCATTTCTTTGCATTGAGCTGGTCCGCTCAAAACGTAGCCTTCGATTTCTTGGCACAAAGTATCGGTTGCACCGACTTGTGTGCAGGCAGTCTTTGCGTCGTAGCAATCGATGTAGTTTTCATTTTTGATTTTTTCACAGACGAGTCCTGCGCTTGCACATTCGAGTATCGCCGGTTTCCCCTCGTTGCAGTAATAACCCGTCGATCCGATGCATACTTCGGCAAATGTATCGTTATCACATGTATTTGAACACGCACCATTGATACAGACTGGTTTTGTTTGGTCTTTGCAGTCGTTATGCGTTTTGCACTCGGGGGCTGGGGGCTCTGGGGTATCGTTGGCGACGCACGTGCCGTTAGAACAAACGGGTTTTGTAGGGTCTTTACAGTCGTTATGCGTTTTGCACTCTGGGGCTGGGGGCTCTGGGGTATCGTTGGCGACGCACGTGCCGTTAGAGCAAACGGGTTTTGTAGGGTCTTTGCAGTCGTCATGCGTTTTGCACTCGGGGGCAGGCGTGCTGTTATCGCATGCCGTATTATCGGCATTGCACGTCGCGGCGCATAGCTTGTACTCGCCGAGGAGCAATTGATCTTTCGCAGTGAATTTGCCTTCGGTATTTTTGGCGCAGACGAATGAGCTTTCGAAAGATTTACCATCTGCATCGCTTGTGCAGAATGGGATTTTTTGACCTTCGGTTTTGCACTGGTCGCTGGGGCCATTGCACCACGAAAGGAGTAGTTCTCCGCCTTGGAGTTTTTCGTTGACGATGCCACAACCACCATCTTGCGCACAGCTTTCGACGACGACTTTATTGGCCATGCTACAAAAAACCATGGAATCGCCGCGGCAGAAATCGGCGAAGTTATCGTCACATGGGTCGCCTTCTTTCGCGGCTTTCATTTCGTCGGTGACGCAGACGCCGCGATCGCACGTGCCTTTTGCGCAAGTGACGCCTTGACATGCGACGTCGGCGACGGCGCTATTTTCGATGCACGTGCCGTTAGAGCAAACGGGTTTGGCGGCAGGGCAATCGGAATTGATGTTGCACTCGGGAGCAGGCGGCACCGGCGTATCGTTGGCGACGCACGTGCCGTTAGAGCAAACGGGTTTGGCGGCAGGGCAATCGGAATTGATGTTGCACTCGGGGACAGGCGGCACCGGCGTATCGTTGGCGATACACGTGCCGTTAGAGCAAACGGGTTTGGCGGCAGGGCAATCGGAATTGGTGTTGCACTCGGGGGCAGGCGGCGCCGGCGTATCGTTGGCGACGCACGTGCCACTCGCACAGACGGGCTTGGTAGCAGGGCAATCGGCATTGGTGAAGCATTCGGCGGTTGGGGAGACTTTGCAAGTGCCGTTGGAGCAACCGAAGGGGCACAATTTGAGCGTCGTTCTGCCGGTGTCGATATCGCATTTGAGTAGCGATGCGCCGCCTTCGTCGCAAACGTCTTCTTTGCACCAAGGCAAGGCTTCTTCTTCGTTATCGATACCGCTACCGCAGCTGGTTAGGGAAAGCGCCATGAGCGCAACCGAAAGCGTGAAAATCTTAGGAGTATGTTTCATGAGAACACCCGTTGATAATGGATTAATTTGCCTCAAACACCTGAACATGGGCAAATTGATCTGTTTTTCGCTATTCGAACGTAGATTCGAAACTTCGATTATTGTAGCAAAAACAAATGGGCGTGTCACGAAAATGTGCGCCTTCGGCGCACATGTATGGTGGGCATGGAAAATGTGCGCCTTCGGCGCACAGTTTCAGGGCGCGTTACGATAAAAAATGCGCCTTCGGCGCATATTTATTGGGGTGCTTGGAAACTGTGCGCCTTCGGCGCACAGTTTCAGGGCGTGTCACGAAAATGTGCGCCTTCGGCGCACATGTATGGTGGGCATGGAAAATGTGCGCCTTCGGCGCACATTTTCAGGGCGCGTCACGATAAAAAATGCGCCTTCGGCGCATATTTATTGGGGTGCTTAGAGACAAGCCCCCGTGGCATCGTCGCAGGCGTCGTCGCATAGCGCGATATCGATGCGGTAGTATTTGCCATCGCTCGCGGCGAGGCATTGTTGTGAGGCGTTAAACGACGAGTCGTTTGATGTGTAGGCATCGCAGACGAAAGGCGTCGAGATTTTGGGCGTGCAAGTTTGCGTATAGCAAGTGGCGCCCAAGTCGGCGAAGTGGGCGCAACCCGAGTAGCCCAAGTCGGCGGTGCATTTGTCGCCGACTGATTGGCACGTTTCGACGATGATGGCGTCGCCGCATTGGGTGGCATTGGCGCACGAAGTCGGGAGTTTATCGGCATTGCGGCATAGCGTGGCGGCGTTGAGATCCCAATCGAAATATAATTCGCCATTTATCGATTTATAACACTTTTGATAGCCCGAAATTGAACTATTGTTGTAGTCGATGCATATCATTTGGCGTTCGCCCGTATTGCATTTGTCTTTGTCGCGGTAGCAAGCGGCTCGATTGATCGATTTGGCATAGAAGTTTGGGAGCGTGGCGCATTTGAGACCGGCGGCTTGGTCGCACGTCGTTTCGGCGACGATGCCATCGGTGTCGCAGAAAATGGCTTTATCGCCGTCGCAGAACTCCGAAAACGCCTCGGGATTGCAAGGCGCACCGATTTTGATAGATGGGGGTTGAATCGTTTCGATGCAGGCGGCATTTTGGCAACCGTTGGGGCATTTTTGGGTCGTATATTTGCCCGTTGTGGTGTCGCATTGGGCGAGTTCGTCGTCGGACGTGCAAATATCGCCGTTGCATGGAGCGATATTGGGTTCGAAGCAGGCGTCGTTTCGGCAACCATAGGGACAAGTTTCGTCGACGTAATCGCGCGTTTCGGGATTGCATCGTTTGAGCGTGAATCCGTCTTTATCGCACTTATCGTTTTGGCATGGGGGCATTGGCCGGCATGCGCCGTCTTGGCAGCCGTTGGGGCATGTTTCGTCGGTATATTGCCCCGAATCGCGATCGCATTTTTTGAGCGTTTTATCGTCTAGGTCACAGACGTCTTGAGTGCATTTGAAGTCGGCGTCTGGGTTGGGATTGCACGCGGCATTTTCGCAACCATAGGGGCATGGTTCGTAGGTAAACTGCCCCGTTTCTGTATTGCATCGCTCGAGAACGAACCCATTGGGATCGCAGACGCTTTGCGTGCATTGGGATGGGGCGGGAGGCGTGGGATCGGTGGAGCTATTGTCGTCGTTGCCACCGCAGGCGGCGCAAAGGGATAGAGCGAGTATGGCGAATAGGGAGGCAGATTTATCGTAGATCATGGCGAATGTGGGGGAAAAGTGCGAAGGGGGGCTGGCGTGGATGCGGTTATTCACAGTGCCCAGGGGCTTTGGGACCGAAATAGAGATTATCGTAGTAGACGTTGCCGCGAGCGGGAATCGTCGTGCGATGGAGATCAAAGCGAGCTTCGAATAAAATGCGAAGTTTAGATCCAGATTGTGGAGTATATTTCCAATTTTCGTTGAAATCGCGTCGAGGATTCACGCTAAAGTATGTCCATTTTCCTTCGACGGGGCGAGCCCGTCGTTCTTTTTCGACGAAGAGGTATTGGGCATTGCTGATGGTGAGGGGTGGTTCTTGACTACCGCTGACGATGTATCGCAATTGGGCATTTCCGCCGCGATCGGGGAGTGGGTGGGTGAGATCGATGACGACGAGTTGTAGATATTGTTTCCAGTCGCCGGTTTCCCAGTTTTCGACGTAGTAGTACCCGTCGATGCATTCGGGGATATCGTTTGGGAGTTCGACTTCTTGAACGCCGCCCCAGACGACGGTTTGTCGTCGGTCGGAGGAGTAGAGAGGGAGATGGAGGGAATATTGCCCGCTATAGGCGTGATCGGACGAGAGTGTAAAGGGCGCCCATCCCTTTGACCAATCGAGCCACACCCAGCCATCGAGTCCCGATTCGAAGCCGGGATTGGCGAGGAGATTGAGTGGTTCGTTTGGAACGGGATTGCCGGCGATGGGGCGCTTGGCACGGGCATCGGAATCGATGGCATCGTCGTAGACACCGTTGGTGGTGGGTGTTTTTTGGCTACACGCGCCCAAGAGGAGTAGTGATAGAATCGTCGTCGAGATGCCGAACTTTTTTAACATGGTGTTTTACCTTCCTAGCGATCGTCCTTGAAAAGCAATATGACTTCGTCGGAACGCGCCATGCCGAGTTCGTCGCGACATTTTCGTTCGATAGCTCGCGAATCGGTGCGAAGTGCTTCGATTTTTGTGCGCAAGAGATCGTTTTTTTCGGCGATGACGTCGTTTCCAGCTTCGACGGTTTCGATTTCGGACGTCAATTTGACGTAAGTATCGGACGAGGCTTGCTCGAATGACTGATAAGCAAGATACGAAACGACGACGATGAAAGCGACACCAATCACAAATTTAACGAGATTTTCCATAACACCTGGACTTTGGCGATGTATTCCGACGCAAATCGATATATTTTGCGCATCGTTTTGCGCCCCCATCGCGAGATCGCGGTCGCAAAGACGCCTTATTGTTCACTTTTTTCGCTAGATTTCAAATTTTTGCATCACGGGGTATGTGGAATGAAACGGATAATATTGGCGAGTACGAGTACGTATCGCAAAGGATTGATGAAGTCGGCGGGTTTTGACGTCTTGTGCGTCGCGCCTGAATACGACGAATCGAGCGATACTTTTGCCGATCCATATCAGACGATAGAAGTTCGGGCGCGCAACAAGGCCCGCGCCGTCGCTCGGGACTACGACGGCGATATCGTCGTCGGTTCGGATCAGGGGTTAGTGTACGACGGCGCGTTGATTGGGAAGCCGTATACGGTCGAAGGCGCCGTTGCACAGCTGATGCGCTTTCGCGGACAGACGCTTTGCATTGCCACGAGCTTATGTGTGCGGTGCAACGGCGTCGAGAAATGCGCCCAAAACGTCGCAAAACTCGTCTTTCGCGACGACTTGAACGAAGAAACGATCCGGTGCTATGTAGCCGCCGATATGCCGATCGATTGCGCGGGATCGTTTAAGATCGAGTCGAGGGGATCGCGATTGTTTTCGGCGATATATTGCGACGACCCAACGGCGATACAGGGGTTGCCGATGATGGCGCTCAATGGGTTTATTTTGGCGTTTGAACGGGGGTATGCCACTGCTTTTTAGCGCAATATTGTCGACATCGCCCGGGAAATATGAACGACATGACATTGTGCACCCTGAAAGGGTGACAGAACACAGCCTGGGGTAAGCTCAGCGCAACCCCGGGTCGACACGCGTAGCCGTATGCGCGCAAGTGCCCGTTAGGGCACGAGCACATAGGCGTAGCCAGAGCCCGTATTGCCGTAGGCAATAGGGCGATAAAAGCCCGTATTGAGCCCAACGGGCGAAATAGGGCGAGCGGAGGCGTATGGCGCTTTGCGCCATAGCCGTAGCCCAAAAGGCGCGGCGCGAAGAAGTCGATCGAATGGCTCAGGAACGATAGAAGTAAGAGAGAAAAATGCCCAAGAATCAAGATGTTAGGCCGAGTATCGACCTTTATGGCGTGAGAACGAATAACTTGAAGAATTTGGATTGCCACATCCCGTTGCGGCAGATGACGGTGTTGACGGGAGTGAGCGGTTCGGGGAAGTCGAGTTTGGCGTTTGACACGCTTTATGCCGAGGGTCAGAGGCGTTTTTTGGAGTCGATGTCGGCGTATGTGAGGATGTTTTTGAACGAGATGCCGAAGCCGCCTGTTGACCGCGTGGAGCATTGTTTGCCGGCGATAGCGTTGAGGCAGCAGAGCAGTTTTGACCATGCGCGTTCGACTGTGGCGACGGTGACTGAGACGCTGACGCATGTGGCGCAGTTTTTTGCGAATATGGGCGAGCAGAGGTGCGTGGCGTGTGGGGGCGCGGTGGGTTGTGATACGCCGCGTGTGATAGCGCAGAGGCTCGATGCGTATGGCGCGCGGCTGAAGATCGTCGTCTATGTGGTGTTGGAGTTGGCGCCAGGAGAGAGTGCGGCGTCGCGGCTGGCGGCGCTTGCCGAGGGTGGATATCATCGATTGTGGTGCGGAGGGGAGGTCGTCGATTTGTCGCAAGCCGATGTGGAGTCGTTGCTCGATGCGAAGTCGTTTTCGGTGCTGGTTGGTCGCGTGACGTATTCGCCGGCGATCGATGGGGCCGAGCCCAAGCTAGACGAACGGCTCGCCGAGGCGATCGAGGAGGCGTATCGATTGGGGGCGGGCGTGGCGCATGCCGATTTGCTGGGCGTGGGCTCTGGGGGAGCGACGACGTTGACGTTTCGCAAGCAGATGACGTGCCAGAATTGTGGGAAGGAGCACCCGGTGTTGAGGGCGGAATATTTTGACCCGAATTCGACGCTTGGCGCGTGCCCGCAGTGCACGGGATTTGGTAGCGTGAGCGGGATCGATTGGACGCGCGTCATCCAGCCGAATTTGTCGATAAAAGACGATGCGATTATTCCGTTTCGGACGCCGTCGACGGCCGACCGGAAGGCGAAATTGCTGAGTTTTTGCCGGCTTTCGAAGATTCCGATCGATGTGCCGTTTTCGCATTTGAGCCCCGAGCAAATCGAGGTGATAAAGTTTGGAAGCCGTGGGAAAATGGGATTTGGCGGCGTGATAGATTATTTTAAGCATTTGGAGTCGCGCAGCAATAAATTTACATCGCGCATACAGTTGGCGCGGTTTCGAGGCTATTATCCGTGTGAGAAGTGCGGCGGGACGGGGATGGCGTCGATAGCGCAGAATGTGTTTGTGGCGGGCAAATCGATAGGTGAAGTTTTTCCGATGACGGTATCGGAGGCGTTGGCGTTTTTCGAGGGCATCGATCGCGCGGCGATAGAGGAACGCGGCAGTTTGACGTCGTGGGAGGAGATTTGCCTGAGGCTTCGGACGATGGTCGACGTGGGGTTGGGTTATTTGACGCTCGATCGCCGGAGCAAGACGCTATCGGGGGGAGAGGCGCAGCGCCTTTATTTATCGTGTGGATTGGGGCGAGGGTTGAGCGATACGCTCTACGTCCTCGACGAGCCGACGGCGGGTTTGCATCCGCAAGATACGCAGAAACTCGTCGGCGTGATGAAATCGCTGCAGGCGATGGGGAACACGCTCGTCGTCGTCGAGCACGATACCGATGTGATAGAGAGCGCCGACCACGTGATCGAGCTCGGGCCATGTGGCGGCGAAAATGGGGGGCATATCATCTATGAAGGCGATGTAGATGGGCTGGCGGCTTCGGATACGCCGACGGGCGCGATGTTGCGCGAGCGCGAACGCACGGCGTTGAAAAATGAAAAAGTCGATTTGGACGGTGACGGGATAAGCATTTCGCATGCGATGATGCACAATTTGAAAGACGTATCTGTGTTTATTCCGGCGCATTGCTTCGTGGCATGTGTTGGCGTGAGCGGATCGGGGAAATCGACGCTCATCCACGACGTGCTTTATCAGGCTTGGCTCATGCATAAAGCGCAGCAATCGTTTGACGAATGCGAAGCCGAGATGGAGAGCGCGGAGTCCGAAGAAATCGTCGAATTTGGCGCGATGGCGAATGCGACGGTGACGGGATTTGAGGCGTTTTCGGATGTCGTGATCATGGATCAGATGTCGGGGGGGCGATCGACGCGAGCGACGGTGGCGACGATGACGCGAGCGTTTACGGGAATCCGCGAGAGATTTGCCGAACAGCCGATTGCGAAGCAACGCCATTATACACCGGGGGCGTTTTCGTATAACTCGACGCTCGGGCGATGTAAGCATTGCGAGGGGCTGGGAACGTATACGATCGAAATGATGTTTATGAACGACATTACGATGCCTTGCCCCGAATGCGATGGAAAGCGCTATAAATCGGATGTGCTCGAAGTGACACTCGATGGGAAGACGATTGATGACGTACTCAATTTTACGGTCGAAGAGGCGGCGGAGTTTTTCCGCGCCGACAGGAGCATCTACAGGCCGCTCAAGACGCTTTGCGATGTGGGATTGGGCTATATTCGGTTGGGTCAATCGACGTCGACGCTTTCGGGGGGCGAGTTCCAGAGGCTGAAGTTGGCGACATATCTCGATACGGATTCGCGATCGCTGGCCCATACGTTGTTTATCTTCGACGAGCCGACGGTTGGGCTACACATGCAAGACGTCGCGTGTTTGCTCGTGGCATTCGATAAGCTCATCGCGCAGGGAGCGTCGGTCGTCGTCGTCGAGCACAATCTCGATTTGATAGCGCATGCCGATTACGTCGTCGAAATGGGCCCTGGCGGCGGCCCCGATGGCGGCAATGTCGTCTATGTGGGAACGCCTGCGAAGCTGGCTCGCACCGATACGCCGACGGGGCGAGCTTTGGCTGCACACGGGAGGCCATAAAACGGCGTGAACCTAGAACGGCGACGCCGTAAAACAGAGGGACTGTTGAACGGCGTGAACCTAGAACGGCGACGCCGTAGAGCGGGATAAAAAAAATCCCAAGCCCCGGGGGGCTTGGGATTGGGAAGCGATGTCAATTAAGTCTTTTCGCTAGGATTTTCTTTATCGGAACCACCGCCGCTCGAATCTCCACCGCTCGAATCTCCGCCGCTGGAGTCGTTGCCGGAGTCTTCGTCTTCGGTAACGAATGGATTTTTTGTGCACGGCGTGCCGACATTTGAAATCGTGATGTACGAGTGGCTCGTTTTGCCTTCGATGAGCCCGCCGGGATCTGCGTATTCGGCTTGGACATCGAGGACGATGGAATCAGAGGCGCCCCACGTGGCGATTTTGCCGAGGTCGAGGCTATATGGGATGCATGCGCCACCCCCTGGAAGAATGGGGTAATTGACCTTCGCAGTGATATTGTCGATGCCTTTGCATTTTCCAGAATCGCCATCGATCGATTTGCACTTGGTGATGATCTTTTTGACATAGATCATGCCGCGATTTGGGGGCTCTGGCTCGAAAGACGAGCCCGACGACGACCCCGAACTCGACGACCAACCGGAATCGGTCGAAATGTAGTTTTTGATGTTGACGGAGAAAGACTCGATGTGTTCTTGCTTCGGCATACAGTTGACAGAGGAGAGGTAGCCTTGATCGTCGCTCGACCGATCGCAATCGCTTGGCACGACGCCATTGAGAATGACATAAGGGTTATTTTCGACGCATCCCGAAGAGAGACCAGCGACGAGAGCCAGGGCGGGAATGATAGTCCATAATTGTTTCATCATACAAACCTCCGATGCGTTACTTCTTCGAATCGCCTTCGCGTTCGACGGGTGGAATGAACGAGCCGTGCCCCGATGCAGCAATCGAAGCATCGCGATTGATGATGCGCGGCGTGATGAAGATGAGGAGCTCGGTGCGGTTGTCGATTTCCGAAGTGCTCTTGAACAAGTAGCCCAAGATGGGGATGGATCCAAAGAAGGGTACGCTCGACATCGATTGTGAAGTATTTCGCGTATAGATTCCGCCGATGACGGTCGTTTCGCCGTCGGGGACGAGGAGTTCGGTTCGAGCTTCTTTTTGGATAATCGACGGGTCGCCGCTGGCGCCCGTATTACCGAAGTCGGGTTCGTTCTTCGTAATGTTGATTTTGAGGTAGACATTGCCGTCACGCGTGACGTGCGGCGTGACTTCGAGGTTCAATTTGGCATCGAAGAAGACGGTTTGAGCACCGGCCGCGCTGACGACGCTGATCGGGATGCTCGTACCTTGTTGAATGCTCGCTTGGATGTTGTCGAGCGTCATGATGCGCGGTGCGGAAACGATTTTGAGGAAACCTTTGTTTTCGAGCGCACTGAGTCGAATGTTGAGATTTACGGCGCCCCCGATCGAACCGAGCGTAATGCCTAAAGCACCACCGGCGCCTGTTCCGACCGAAGCGGGCAAGTTGACGGCGAAGTTTGGCGATGCCGACGTACCGGCGTTGTTGTCGCTCGTCGAACCACCGGCAATGCCGACGGTCGACGGGAAGACGATACCCGTTGGATTGCCCGTTTGTGCACTGGCAATGCCGTCGCCGCCCCATTGGATACCCATTTCTTTGGTGAAGTTTGCTTGCGTTTCGACGATTCGCGCTTCGATGAGGATTTGTGGGGTTTGCGTATCGAGGTTGTTGACGAGGATTTCGGCGGCGTCGAGGTTAGCGGCGACGTCTTTGAGGATGAGCGTATTGGTACGCGTATCGATGTTGACGGTGCCGCGGCTGCTCAAGAGCGAGGTGACGTTGGATTGGAGATCGGAGGCGGTGGCGTAGTTGACGGGGATGAGGCGAACTTCGAGCGGTTCCAAACGCTCGCGGACTTCGGCGGCCTTGAGCAATCGCTCTTCTTCGGCTCGGAACGTTTCGGCTTTCGCAATCCAAATCACGCTGCCTTCGTAGCGCATGCCCAAATTATGCATGCGCAAGATGATATCGAGGGCTTGATCGAGTGGTACACTTTTGAGCGATAATGTGACATTGCCTTTGACATCGGGATTGACGACGATGCTCGTATTGATTTCGTCGGAGAGCAATCGCAATAAATCATTGATATCGGCGTCGTGTATATCGAGTGTAATCTTTCGCTTCGCCAGCGGTGAATCTTTCAGTGATTTTTGAGCGCCATAATTTGCCGATAATTCATATGAATTGGGTTCAGCAGCCGACAATTGTGCATTGTTGCGGCGGTCGATGGGGGCGCGATACGCTTTATCGTCGCTGCGCAGCGGTTTAATACGCCATGTAATCGTATCGCCGTTTTGTTCAAATGCATCGATCGTCTTCGACGAAGCTTGTGCAATGAGTTCAATCCCCGACGAAGTCATCGTCGAATCGATATATTTAATACCTTTATTGAAAGCCGAAGTGTCATACTTTTTATTGAAATCGTCTGTCAATATCGCGCCATCGATTCGCAATATACTCTTTTGCATACCGCCGTCGATCGATTGTACTTTGCTCACAGGCGACGACAATTTGACGACGACTTTCATCGCATCGCCATCGTTTCGGAATTGTATGTCGCGGATACTCGCTTGGGCGGCGGCTTTGTCGTCGATGGGAGCTTGGGCGACGGCATGGGGGCGCGTTTGCTCGGCGGCTATCGTCGTATCGATGGGGGCAGTCGTCGCCACGGCTTGATAGGCAACGGATCGTTCGTCGATTTGGGCTTTGAGCTGGGCGTTTTCGTCGCGCAACTGTTTGAGTTGTTCGAGCGCATGGCGACCTTGACGCGCCTGCGCCTTGAGATCGGCGATGAGCGCGGCATTGTCTTTCGACGCGGCATCGTCTCGGGCTTCGAGCTTTTTGAGTTTTTCGCGAGCCGCGCCGCCGGCGAGAACTTCCTTCTGGAGTTTTGCCATTTCGGCGTTTTGTTTTTCGATTTTCGCCATCAATTCCGCATTTTGTGCAACGACTTCGCGATATTGGTTCGAAGCATCCGACGCCGATTGGCGTGCCGATTGCGAATCGGATTCGAGTCGGGCGATTTTTTCATTGGCTTGGGCAATCGCCGCATTGGCTTGGTCGAGTTCGGATTCGGCCGCTTGGGCGCGTCGCTCGGCGTCGCGTTTTTGGGCGTCGAGGTTTTGCGCCATCGCTTGCGATTTGCCGAGTTCGCGTTCGAGTCGATCGAGTTGAGCGAGTTTTTCGTTGGCACGTGCGAGTTGCGCTTCGGCCGATTGCGCGCGGTCGAGTGCTTGGTCTTTGGCACGTTTAAGCGCATCGGAGTCGCTCTGCGCCTTTTCTTGTTCGCGTTTCGAGGCTTCGAGTTTTGCCGAGATATCGGCGCCTGTTCGTTGGGCTTCGGCGAGATCGGCTTGCCGTTGCGATTCGATACGCGCGAGTTTTTCTTGGACTTGTGCGTATGCGATTTCGAGCTGGGCGTGGGATTTTCTTTCGCGATCGAGCGCTTTTTCGGCATCTAATTTAGCTTTTTCGGCATCGGCTTGAGCCTGCTTCGATGCAGCTTGTTCGCGTTCGACGATCGATCGCGCTTGTGCGATGGCTTCGTCGCGCGATTTTTGCATTTCTGCATAGGCATTTGCCATTTGATCGCGATTGAGTTCTGGGGCGCCATCGATCGAGACGACGATTTTGTCTTTTGTCGAATCGACGGCATAAGTCGCCGGTTTATCGAGCCCTAAAATGACGCGGCAAGCGCGATAATCGTCGGATTGCGACATGCTGACGGTTGCCATATCGACGACGCCATTTCGGACTTGAATCGGGTTGATCTTCTTCGACGATTCGCAATCTAAGATTTCGACGACGACGCGTTCGGGATTTTTGAGCGCGTAGACCGAAAAAGTCGGATCGTCTAAAACGCCGATTTCGACGCGCGTCCGGGCAGTGTCTTGAGAATAATTCAAGCTCGTGACGCTGTTTTCTTTTCGAGAATTCGGCGAATCCCAAGCGACTGAGCTACATACGCAAAACGCGGTGCATAATAGCGCTAGGCGTTTTGTCATTTGAGTTGCCCGTTTCATGTTGACTCCTTGAGCAATGAATTTGGGGATGGGGGAGGATCCCCCCCTGCGTAAGGGGGGGAAGGGGGGGAACGTAGAGGGGGTAGACCGGTACCGGCGTCAGCCGTGTGCCGGGCTCAGGGGGAGACTTCCCCCTCCCCATAAAAAACTTAAAAGATAGAAAAAAGCGGCGATTAAGCGGCAAAGTGTCGAATGATATGCAGCTTAATTGAGTTTAATTTGAATTTTGCTTCGATCGTTGGTGGGTTTATCGAATAGAGGTAATTCGATGTATTGTCCTTTGTCGGCGATGCGTTCGTAGACTTCGATGCCTTCGCGTCGGATGCTTGAGATGCTACCGTTGTTGTTTCCGATGAGCGAACCGCGGCGCAAGACGAATCGATTGCCGGCGGGATCGACGACGAAGACTTTTGGGTCGGCGGTGCCAGTGATGACGCTGATGACCTTGTAATCGCGCGTGGGGTAGACTTGTTCGGGCAGCAAGACGTCGGCTTCGCGTTGCTCTTCCATGGCGCGGAGGCGGCGCAGGTTTTCGGCCATGATGGTGTCGGTGTAGCCGCGGAACGGGTTGCGCGGTAGGATAGTTTGCTCGGCGGCCGAGACGGGTTTCCAGTTGTCGGCCGACATTTCGAGATCGGCGCGGTTTATCGTCGATCGCTTGATGGAGACGTCGCTCGTGCGTTTGACGGTCGTGACTTCGATGCCCGTGTCGGGGGTGCAGGCCGAGAAGGCGGGCGCGCAGAGGGCGCAGAGGGCGGCGAAGGCAAGTTTGAGATGATTTGTTTTCATAATCGCGGCTCCTCTTATTTTTGTTGCGCGGCTTGGTTTGCCTTGCCCGTGTAGAGGTACGTTTCGGCAACGCAGATGACTTTGACGAGGGGTTCGGAGGCATCGCCGCGGGCGTTTTCGCGCGTCATGCTGATATCGTTGATGTTGATGAGCTGTTCGCGGTTTCCGCCGCGTCCGCCGTCGCCCATCGACGACAAATCCCAGAAGAATTGCAAGGCGGCGTCGTAGGCTGCCGTAAATTCCATGCGAATGGGGATGCGGGAGATTTCGCCGTCGGGGATGGTGCCTTCTTGTTTGAATAGCGTCCAGTTCGTGATGCGCGATGAACGAGCACGTTGATTGACGCTATCGAGGAAGTGGTTGAGTTCGTTTGCCGTCGATGGAATCTTGTCTTGTAGAATGGCGAGTCGCGCTTGGAGTCGTTCGTAATCCTTTCGATAGGCGTTGTATTCCAATTCTTTTGCGCGCAAATCTTCGAGTTCTTGTGCGCTGCTGGCCAGCGACATACGCGAAATTTGCAGGTCGGCTTCGGCGGGTTCGTAGATGACCAAATAGCCGATGCAAATCGCTAAGATGATGATGACGACGCTGACGACGTAGAGCGCTTGAACGGGGACGCTTTGTACATTTTTGGGTTGTTCCTTAGCCATCGTTGTGTCTCCTTAGTGGGCGGCCTGTTGTGGTTTCGAGGGGTCTGCGGCCGCCGCCTCGGGTTGCGGTTCTGTCGTGATTTGGTCGAGCAGTGCCAAGCCTTCCTTCGTATTGTAATTGAAGTTTGCCTCCATCTTGAACATGAACGATTGGGCTTGCTCGCCCGTCCCCGCTTCGCGCGAACCCTTGATTTCGACGAGTTCGACGCCGCGTAGGAGTTTGCTCGTCTTCATGCGCGTCCAGAATTCGTAGACGTCGTCCATGGCTCGCGCTGTGCCGTCGATTTGGATTTCGCCATTGCCGACTTCTTTAAACGTCCGGATGATGATGTTCTCGGGTTCCCAAGCCAAAAGCCATCCCTCTTCGCTCGCCATTTTTCGGGCGACGATGTCGCGCGGATTCGACAACAACCTCGCAAATTCATTGAGTACGAATTGCGGCCCGCGACGAATACTCGCCAAACGCGCTAGCGTCCTTTCGCGATCTACGAGCTCGAGACGCGCCTTATCCATCTTTTGGCTATCGGCGATGCGCGATTTGATGGCGCTGATTTCGGTTTGATTTGCCGCGATTTGCGATTCGACATTGGCGCGTTCGTCGTCGCAAGCATTGGCCGCCATCAGCGATATGCCGAGGGATACAAGCGCCACTACAATCGCAATGAAGAGCACAATCGGGGCTTTTCCGGTCTTTTTCTTCAGTTTGCGCGCCGGATTTAAATTCACTCGAATCATCATAGTTTGAGTCCTCCTGCGCCTATTCTACGTTTCGTCTCAAGGCGAGTCCGAAAGCGACTGCCGATTCGGGCGAAAGCGATTGTAGCGTGTCGTGGGTGTAGATTTTTTCGTTAAAACGGAGCGTGCCATAAGGATCGGCCAATCGAACGTGCTCTTGGAGATTCTTTTCGATCGTGCGCAAAGTCGTTTCGTTTTTGAGCACGCCTCCGCAAAGGATGAGTTCGTCGACGGCGTCGCGCCCCGAAGTTTCGTAGAAGAAAGCCAGCGAACGTCGAATTTCATTCGCGATAAGCTCGCTGACTTGGGCGATAATTTCGTTGACTTCTTGCGGAATAATCGCATTGCCCATCGTTTCGCCCGTCTTGAATGCCTCGGCTTCTTCGCGCGTGACGCTCAATTTTTTCTGAATTTCTTCGGTAATCTGGTTTCCGCCAATCGTAATATCGCGCGTGAACTGCGTCACACCGCCCGTCATCATCGAAATCGACGTCACCGAGGCGCCGATGTTGACGACGCCAATGCACTTCGACGTCTTCGTTTCGCCATAAATCGTCTCTACCATATTATGTAAGGCAAAACTGACGACATCGACGACGCGCACATCCAACCCCGCCTCTCGCGCCACCGCAATGTAATCGTTGACGACATCGCGCTTACTCGCCACGAGCAAGATTTCCATCGCATTTTGCGCCGGATTGCGCGACAAAACGACCGTATCGTAGACGACTTCCGAATACTCATAAGGAATGTGCTGCTGCACCTCCCAGCTAATGTTATCGGCGAGCTCTTCGTCGGTCATATTCGCCAAGCGCAATCGCTTGACGATGACGCTATAGCCCGAAATCGCAATCGCACACTGTTTCTGCTTGATCTTGTTGCGCATCAGCATGCGCCGCAACGCCGACACGACGCCCGAACGGTTCAATATCGAGCCATCGACGATCGCATCGGCCGGGAGCAACTCCCTGTCGGCCACTTCGATCGCATAAGCATTTTGCACATCGCGCAAAAGGCACATCTTCGCGCTATTCGAACCAATATCTAAACCGAGTAATAATTTTCCCTTAGCCATCGCAATCTCCTTGTGGACGACAACCATCTGCAAGTCAGTTTGCCACAATTGGATTTTTTGTCGAATTTACGACGTTAATCTCTTCACCTAGAAATACTCGCGGGTTGATAATTTTCTGCATCAAAATGCAATAAGCACAAAATTATCTTCAAACAACCCCATAATAGGTCGCTTAAAATTCGCTATTATGCCAGAACCCGCCACGGAATACTACAAAAAAGTTGCGTCGCATCTTTTTTCATCGCTCGGCTGACCGTGCGGATATCGGATCGTTTTTTTGGGGTCTTTTTTTGGGGGTCTTTTTTTTGGGGTGGGGGGGGGAGCAATTTGGGGCGTTTTTTTGGGGTCGCCCTATTTCGCTATCGCTCAATACGGGCTTTGGCTCCGGCTATGTGCTCGTTTCACTGCGCGCATACGCCTCCGCAGGTCGGCTATGTGCTCGTTTCACTGCGCGCATACGCCGCCCATCGCTCGCGCGGCGGTGTATTGCCGTTCGAAGATCGAAACTGCCGACCGATTTCGTTTGGCGCGAAATCATTCGATCGGCGTTTTGCAAAACTATGACATAAATGTCATACATGCAGATAAAATGGAGCGTGTACACGCCGAATGGCGCAAAATATGGATGAATGATGCGCCAATGGCAATTCAATCGTCGAAACCCGCCATCGATCGCGCGACGATGGCATTTTGGAGTTGCGCGACCATGTCGTCGGGTGTGGCGAGCGTCATGCCCGATATGAGGCGCGAATAATCTTGGATTTGCGTCGATCGCAGGCCGAGGGCGGCGACGCGGTCTGCGTCGAAATAGGCACCCGATGCGCCGTGCAAATCGAGTATGGCGAGTTGTTTGGGAAGCTTCGATAAATCGACATATCTCAAACCGGTGCAACGCGACAAATCGAGCGCGACGAGCTTGTCGAGCTTCGACAAATCGACGTCGATTTCGTCGAGGTTATCGCAACGGCAAGCACGGAAGACGCGGCAGTTCTTGCATTTTTCGATACCGCGAAAGCTCATGAAATCGGCGCAATCGGTAAAGGCGACGTGTTCGAGATTGGGCAGCGATCCCAATTCACTGGGCACGCATTCCAAATCGTGACATCGAACGAAATGAACTTCTTTAATCGAGGTCAAAGTCGAAATTTTCTTCGGCATTTTTGAACCGAGCCAGTCGAATATTTCGATCGAGTCGATGGCATCGGGGAGGACAAGCGCGAGGAAATTGTCGAAGCTCTTGCTTTCATCATCGAACTGGATGACGAGAGGCCGCGAGAACTTGTCGGATTTAATGATGACGTGCATGGGGATTCCAACGTCGAAGGGTGGGGGATCCCGCGCTCTGATGGGGCGCGGGAAACGCAAGTTTTACATTTTTTTGAGTTTATCGATTTCTTTTTGCATATCGCTCAAGATGGCGTCGATGCCGCGTTCGTCGATCTTTTTGGCGTATTTCTTTTGGTATGTTTGGGCTAGGCTAGCGCCATCGACGAGTGTATCGTAGATTTGCCAACGGTTATCGACGGCGTGCAAGATGAGTTCGAATTCGGTTTCGACGTCTTTTTGTTGAGTAAAGCACGAGACGATAGCCGAATCTTTCTTTTTGACGACGCGATCCCAATCGACTTTGTAGTCGTCTTTGAACGACTTATCGGAGAATCGCTTGAGATATGTCAATTCGAGCAATTCGCGGAATTTCTTTTGGAAGGCGACTTGTTTATCGGGAGCGATAGTCGGCCATTTGTCGCCCATGCATCGTATGGCGTAGTCGTCGTAATCGATGAGGTCGGCGACATAGGCGCGGAGTTTGTCGTCGCGTTCTTTAGACGGCGCCATGGCGTTGAGTCGTAGTGCTTCGGCGTATCGGTCTTTGGCGAAAGCCATGGGTTCGGGGAGTGCGACGTAATCGACTTCGGCAACGTGCTTGGGCTGTTGAGCGGGTTTTGCTTCGCCAGCGGCGGCTTCGATCGGTTGTTTCGCGTCGTTTGCGGCTTTATCGGCTTTATCGGCTTTATCGGCTTTATCGGCCTTTTTGGCATCTTTTTTCGTCTTTGCATCGGCGACTTGAGCGGGTTTCGTTTCGTTCGTCTGTGCCATGACGTTGCCTGCCCAGCCAGCGATAGCTGCGCAAACGATAAGGCTCAATCCCTTAAGCTGAAATCTTCGAATCGTCTCTGTGTGCTTCATCGTCGTTCTCCCTCATTCTACGCATCTTCAAACGATAATTTGAATCAAATGCATGAAATCCGATCTATTCCTTATTGATATTCATCGATAGACATTATTCAAAGAATAATCTGCAAATCTATCGATTTCCCTTGGCGGTGTTTCGCCTCGGAGGAATCGTCATCGTCGACCTATCGCAAAGATCGTGCCACTTTATCATCGTCGGTATTTTGACACGGCCATCGAAAAAACCTTTAACCCATCGCTCAAAATGCCTATGCTTACGCGCCTTTGCGTGTGGCAGATCGTCGCACTTCGGCGTGCATGGCTACGGCGGCGGCTTGTCATCGTTTGGTGCCGCCATGCACCTCTATTATTAACCTCGTCGAATAAGATACTATCGTGGATAATTCAAACGTCAATAGCGAACAAACCGCCCCCCATTCGATCGATAAAGATCCCAATAACATTCAACCATCGAGCGATTTGAGCGAAGAAAATACGGGTTCGGAAACAAACGCCGAATCTAAGTCGAAAGAAGCGGAAAAGCCGCAAAACCATTGCGTCGAAATCGTCGATCCGAAGACGGGAGCCGTCTACCATATTATAGGGACGGCTCACGTGAG
>SFMP01000017.1 GCA_004554395.1 Myxococcales bacterium
AAATAATCGCGACGGTTCCGACGATAATATCAGCATGAATTTTGGTTGTGAGGGCGAAACCGACGATATTGATATTGTGCGAAAGCGAATTCAACACGCCAAAAATCTCATTGCAACGCTCTTCATATCGCGTGGCACGCCCATGCTACTCGGTGGCGATGAAGTTTGGCGCACACAGCGCGGTAATAATAACGGATTCTGTCAAGACAACGATATTTCGTGGATCGATTGGTCGCATCACGTCCAATCCGACGAAATCATGCGATTTACGAAAGCCATGATTTCTTTGCGCAAGCGATTCAAAGCACTCCATCAGACGACTTTTGCCAATCCACTCAAATGCGCATTTAAGTCCGACAACATCCGCTTCCACGGCGTCGCACTCGAATCCCCCGATTGGGCACCAAATTCCCACTCACTCGCCGTCGAACTCGCCGACGGTCCGCTCGAACCGAGATTTTACATTGCCATGAACGCATGGTCGGAACCGCTACAATTCGAGCTTCCAAAACGCGCTTGGTTCAGCCTCATCGACACCGCTCAAATCACGCCACACGACGTCGAATCCCTCGACACAGCCCCATCTATCAGTGGATCGAGAATCACCGTTCAACCCGATGCCATACGAATTCTCATCTCGACGGGGTGTGCAAAGTAATCGATCGTGTTTTCATCGCCCCCAACTCGTCATATCCTCGTTTGAATCATTTTCAAGATACGTACATATAGAGGTGCGTTATGGCAAAAACTCTCATCTATCACGGCAGTTATACAGAAATACAGAATCCGAAGATCATCGTCGGTCGACACACAAAGGATTTCGGATTTGGATTTTACTGTACAGTCATCAGAGAACAAGCTGAACGCTGGGCTAAGCGATTTAACACGCCTGTTATCAACGTTTACTCCGTCTTATTCGACACATCTCTCGATATTCTCGAATTCGAGACGATGACAGATGAGTGGCTCGATTTTATCGCCAACTGCCGATCTGGAACACCACACAAATACGACATCGTCATAGGCGCAATGGCAGATGATCAGATCTATAACTACATTGCTGACTATTTAGACGGTGTTCTATCGCGTGACCAATTTTGGAGTCTTGCTAAATTCAAATACCCAACACATCAAATAGCTTTCTGCTCACAGTGTGCACTCCAATGCCTACATTTTGAAAATTCTATGGAGATTTAATCATGCTCGGTAGAGAAGATAAAAAGGCGAATGACCTTTTTTTTACATGTAGCCTCATCGAATACATCGCACGAAAGACGAAGAACAAACCCTCTGATATCGTCGTAGCATTGGGAACTCAAAACATTCAAAAGATCTACGACCTAGCAGATGTCTATCACTGCGATAATATCGACGACGTAAGCGATAGTTTTATCGAATCGTGCAATATTAAAAAGGGCGATTTCGACAATGTTGCAGAATGCAAATACACGATACCGACGCATTGGGATATCGGCAAAGTCTATAAACGATTAATCCTCATGGTATCGAAAGAACAAAACACCAATATCGTCGAAACGCTCCAAAATGCCTACGCATCTTTCGTTAGCCCCCTCATCGAAGACTACAACAGTAGCTTTTACTACGATAATCCACAAACGATATTCCAATCGTATATCGATGGAAAAGTGTATTAGACATCTGTGCCACGTTCAAAACGATATTATTTAATCGTCAGAAGCCAAGCTTTCAAGTAACGAGCTTCGGCAAACGATGCGACGTGATCGGCAGGCAGCCCTGTATAATCGATTGCCTCGCGCGTCCGGTGTTTTAGGGCGCGTTGTACGATTTCTCGGAACTTCTCGGCGCCAATATGCGATGAACACGAGCAACACAAGATTTGCCCCCCCGGTGCAAGACAATCGGCGGCGGCAGCAAACAAGCGCATATAGGCGCGTTCTGCCGTTGGAATTTGAGCCTGCGAAGAAGCAAAACTCGGCGGATCGGCGATGACGAGGTCGAACGCCATGCGGTGCGATTTGGCGCGTTCGAGCCATTCATACATATCGCACTTTTCGAGAATGCTCTCGCACGATGCGACGGCTTTATCGTCGGCATTGATGCGAAAATGTTCGGCGACGAGATCGAGGGCGTGTTTATCGCCATCGAGACTCCAGACGGATTTGGCACCGCCTTTGGCGGCTGCCAGCGAAAAACCACCCGAATAACAGCAAATGTCGAGGACTTTTTTACCAGCCGATAGCGAACGAACGATTTGTCGGTTTTGCCTTTGATCGAGGAAAAACCCCGTTTTCTGCCCGCGAAAGACTTGCGCACGAAGATGCATGCCGTTTTCCATGAAATCGGCATAGGGCGTATCGTCGTTGCTCCCGAGGAGTTGCCCTTCTCGGTAGCCCGCCGCTTCGTAAATCGCACGGCACTCGCGCCCAAAGCGCAAAACGATGCGGCGCAATGGCACGACATAAGCTTTTCGCGTGATATCGTCGTCGAGCCCAATGACGTCGATCAACATTTGCAAGAAGCTATCGATATAATTGAGCCAGATCGCCGAATAGACTTTGACAACCCAAGTCCCCGCATACGCATCGATGACGATTCCCGGAAGCCCTTGAGATTCACCGCTGAGCAAGCGCACACCTGTCGTATCGTTCGACGCAATTCCTTGTTTGCTCAAATACTCTATTGCAGCCCTAAACTTATCGTACATATAAGCTTGATTAAATGTACATTTTGAGCCCAATATACGCACGCGTATTGGGCTATAGGCATCGTATAGACCAATAGCAATGCATTTATTGCGTTTTCCATAGATTGCAACGACGTCGCCATTGTCGGGCGTCGTATCGAAATGGCAATATTTATCGAATATCCACGGCAATCCACGGCGTATCCGGTATTCACTGTTCTCGTCGATATGGAGCTTCTTCACTTTCAAATCGATATCGTTCATTATAATATCATCATCCTACGATATATATATTGTATTATATTTTGCGACACGCCACTGCGAGGCATTCGATCACGACTTTTGGGGATTCACCTTGAAAATAATGGTGAAACGAACGAACGACGAGTGTCAACAATTCTCGGGCATCGATTTCCATTCGACGAAGCCCCATGCACAAACCGAGAAAATGCGATTCGACGATCGTCGAAAACAGCAACTGTTCGACGCTACCAAACGATAGTTCGACTGAAAAAGTCGATTTCTCGACGACATCAAATCCGCTTTCGCTCAACGCATCGATGACGTTATTTGGCAACATACACGTCGACAATTCGTCGCAAATTTCTCGTGCGAGATTTGGGTAAAGCCGACTGAGGCATTCTTCGAAGATATCGAAAAACGCGCTAAACGACCCCGATTTGGGGACGCAACAAACGAATAAGCCATCTGGACGCAAAACGCGGCGATACGATGGAACGACTTGTTCGAGTCGAAATAGCGTTGCAAGTCCGATTTCCGACACGACACCGTGAAAGATATCGTTGGCGTAATTGAGTGCACTCACTTCTTGCGCCGAAAAATACAAATTCGCATTTGACTCTGAAACGCAAGATTTTAGAGCTTCGAAGCGCGTATTTTGCTCATCGACTATCATGATCTTGCCGCTATGCGGCATGCGAGCGACGATTTCTCGAAGCATGGGCTTCATGCGAAGCTCGGGCAAGAGGATGACAGGAGAAGATTCTTCAAACAGGGGCGAGCACATGGCGAGCAAGGGAATATCGACGCGTTCTTTCCACGGGGTTTCGACGCACGATGCATCGATGCGCGCCTGGCGCTCTATCCGCTCTGCAAGTTGTGCTCGTCTCGACGACATAACGCCCACCTATGTTCGTTTAAGCAAAATGTACAAAACTCGTATTTTTGAGATGTACTTCGTCTCTCCCATCCATCCATCGGATGCCGTTGATGTTTTTATCACAATGCCCGAGCTGTGTATAGTCCACCTTGTGTTGCTGGCAAATCGATTTCACGGCATCGACGTTCGATTTTGGGATGGCGACGAGCAATGAAAAATCTTCGCCACCGCAAAGCATCCATCCACGTGGCTGAACGAGTAACTCCCGAGCGAGCGCCGACATCGATTCCGTAGGCTTGAGAACACCGACGTCGACGATACCGCCGCAATGACTACTTTCGAGCATGCGCCCCAAATCGGTCATGATGCCATCCGAAACATCCATCATGGCGTGAGCCAATCGCTCTTTTGCAATGGCAATGCCGACGTGGCATAGAGCCTTAGGGCGTTTGAATGCATCGAGATAGGGCTTATACGTCGATATGGCGTCGGCAAACATGAGATTTCGACGGCAAAGTTCGAGCCCTGCCGCCGAATGCCCTATATTGCCCAATACGGCAATGACGTCACCATCGGAGGCACCGCAACGACGCAATACGGGGTAATTGGGCTTTTTCCCTAACATCGTAATCGAAAACGAAACAACACTGCTTCGCACGACGTCGCCACCGATGAGCCAACAATCATCGAGATTGTGGTCGGCGATGCATTGTTTAATCGCCAAAATGGCATCGCGAATCGATTCGAAGCCCAAGTCGGGGCGCAAACACAAAGCCAACGTAAAGCCCGATGGCTCTGCGCCCATCGAGGCAACATCGCTCAAATTCGCCGTCGTACAACGATATGCGGCATCGGCAAGCGACATCCACGACAAATCGAAGTGGACGCCTTCGACGGCAGCATCGGTCGTTATCAGATTGAGTCCGTCGCGAAATACGGCGCAATCATCGCCGATACCCAGCGGTGCAATATCGGGGCGCGGCGTAAATATACGCGAAATTTCTTCAATAACTTGGTTTTCTGTCCACATCGACATCGTTCACACTATGCTAAAGAATGCGTTCCAAACAACGCTTAAAGAAGCCCTCTTTTTTGGGTTGCTCACCCGAGGCGCCTAGCCGAGATCGGCTTTGTAACGTTGGGGTATTATTCTTGAGCCGTATGCATTGACTTGTGAGCGGTTTTCGCACGACGCGTTCTGCGACGAGTTGCGACGAACTCACGCGGCGAATGCCGCGTTGAGATGACGCCGTTCGCATGCGTCCGAGCGAAACATCTGCCGTTCGGCGAACGCCTGCCATGGAATTGCTCTGCGCGGGCGTAGCAACGCCCGGATCGCTTTGAACCGACGAGCCGAACTGCGCAATCTTAGAGGCTTCTGGTGGCGTCGAACGACGAACCGTCCAGGCGTCTCCTGCTTCGCGCCGCCGACATTCGATCGGATCCAAAAAGGCTTCCAATGCGGCTGCAAGATCGTTGACGTCGCAATATCGCGATGATGCCTTTTTTTCAACACATTTCATAATTATCTCGCGCAAAGCGAGTGGAACTTTTTCTTGAATCGCTGGGAATGGGTTATTGATATGCATCATGGCAACGTCGAGAGCCTTTTTACCGCGAAACGGTGCATCGCCCTCGAGCATGGCATACATCACACAACCGAGGGCATAGACGTCGCTACGTCCGTCGAGTTTTTCGCCCTTCGCCTGCTCTGGGCTCATGTATTCGGGCGTTCCGCAAACGACGCCACCGCGCGTGATTTGCTCGGCGCTCTCGGGACCGCTGACGACTTTTGCCAAGCCGAAATCGACGACTTTGATGCGAAGATGGGGTCCCGGATTGTGCATGATAAAGATGTTTTCGGGCTTGAGATCGCGATGGATAATCCCCTTCTGATGCGCCTCCGACAAGCTCCAGCAAACTTGGAGCGCCACGCGCGTCGCCGTAATCGGCGACAATCGGCGTTTAATGCGCATGATTTCTCGTAAGTCCTTGCCGTGAAGCCATTCCATGACCAAGAACATAAAACCATCTTCTGTCACACCGTAATCGATGAGCTCGATCGTATTGGGGTGCATGAGCCGCTTAATCGTTCGAACCTCGCGCTTAAACCGTTCGATCGCCACCGGATCGCGTTGCAACGTCGAACGCATAATCTTGAGCGCAACGAGCTGTTGTTGTTCGAGATCGGTTGCCATATAGACAAATCCCATCCCGCCGGCGGCGATGAGACGCTCGACGCGGAAACGATCGCCAAAGACGTGCCCACATTGAAAATCCGATGCCGGATCGTGCTCTTCTAAATGTCTAGCCATGACCATGATGAACTTCTCCTTCTATACATGCATATCGATGCATGCAAAATTCTAGGCGCATCATGTCACAGTTCAAAATTATTTCAAATTTTTGACTATGACTATCATCGGGCTCGAAAACGCTTCGATCTCATGGCATATCGACGATCTCGCGCAAATGCTTACAAATCTCTTCGGCTTCGTCTTTGCCCTTAAAACGCGCTTCGTCGAGCTTAAATTCTGGCGTATGCGTTTTGAAACGACAGTTTTCTTGGCGAGCTCCGTGCTTGATGTGTACCATTTCGTGGAACAATACGAAGCGCACCGCTAATTCGGGCACGCGCGGATCGTTCAAAATGCGAGAGAGGCAGATGATATCCCAAAAGAAATTATACGACCCGAGCTGGCGATAATTCGGACGCGTCGTCCACGCTATCATTGGGCGCAAAAGTGCATCGTTAAAATACTCTGCATTGAGCTCGTCGAACATGCGATTGAGGTTATAGACATCGTTAATGCGCAACGGCGACATGTCGCTATAGACGGCGAGCAATTTTTGAGCTTGCGTCGTTTGGGCATATTTTTCGGCAATTTTACGCGATTGAAGATTTTTTTGGACGATTGCCGCAAACAGGGCATTCCAAATCTTCGGGCCGGCCGAAAGATAAAAGAAATTGACTTGTATACTCGTGATGGGCCGCGTTTTATCGCCGTGTACGCGCCAACGATCTTTCGAAAAGATGAATTCAAACGTCACCGACTGCGGTGCAATCCCAGCGAGTTCGGCAGCGCGAGCGGCATAAAAAAAGCCATTGACGAAGACTTGATAATTGTCGACATCGTTGCGACGCACGAGGCTCGGGTCTTTGCCTAAACTCGTATCGACGCCCGGATAAAACTTGGGCCAATGCTCTGGAATGGCGGCATTTTCGGGTGCGGTGACGTCTTCGACGTCGAAAAACGTCGACGCGCCTGCCGGGGTTCGCTTGCCTTGGGCGACGATCCAACGACATGCACGATAAATCGCACTTTCGGCGATCTTCGGCTTCGAAACGCGATAGAGCGCACTTTTTTCGAGTCTTTGGACGTTTTCGACGCGATTCCACATGTCGATCCGAACGAAATCGCGCGGCTCAACTTTGTCGACAGCACACCGCCATAGCGTGCGATTGACTTCGCGCCAAAACTTTGAAAAAGCCGTGAGATCGCTCATATTCGCCTACATCTACCTTTCTCTTTGCGGAGCACGATGCATCCAGACGAGCTGATCTAATGTCACAGGGGCATAGGCATTCTCGATACGCCCTGGCGTCGAGGCATCGGGGAGCAGTACTGGGCTCAAATCCGATGTCCGCGTATTGAGGTCGAATACCGATTCAAAGGCATATAACAACTCGACACACGACTGATATCGTTGATCGGGTTCGGCAATGGCTCGCATAAAGACTTGAGCAATGGGCATTAAAAATGCGCGATCTTCGGGCAGTTCGATTTGTGTAATGGGCATTTCTTGCCCCGTCATACACGAAAGTGCGAGCTGACCGATTTGATACACGTCGTCAAGCATTGAATGGACTTTATTCACATAGCCCAAATTGGCATCGAAGATGCCGAACAGTTTGACGCTCGACATATCGCCGCCCGAACGCATGACCCAAATATTGTGGAGCATGAAATCGGGGAACGTCAGAGACTTCAGATGGCAAGCGCTGAGCCCCTGCAAGACTTGATGGAATATGTGCATCAAGACAACGGGATCCATCGGAGCATGGCGATCGTATATCTTTGAAAACTGCTCGCCGCGCTTTGCCTCTAAAATGACTGCCATCGTATCGATACTCGGCAATTCTTGGATGCCGAAGACGGTCAAGACGTTTTGCTGGTGTATCGACGCATAGAGCTCGGTGACTTGTTTGAACTTTTCGACGTGCTCGACGCGCTTCATAAACATGGGCTTGAGCACATACATCGACAGCGACCGATCGACGACGGGCTGATAGATGTCGTAAGTCACAGAAAAGGGCGTTTCCATGATGACTTGCGTCGGCACAAATTTATTGGCAACGATTTTGCCCAAAATGTGAAGTGAATCTTCAACGCAATCATCGCTCACCATATAGGATCCACACGAGCACTGCGCCCCGATGAGCTCAGACTGGCGATTGCATTTTAAACACTTGGCCATAGCCACTCCATTCGTCGAAGAATATGCGTGACGGCGAATCCGACGCACCCATCATCTGCTATAATCAAAAAACAAACTCTCGCAATGGATGCCGATGTTTTTTCTGAACGATAGAAGAAGAGCAACACCGCCAAAGCGGCTGTGTTGCTCTCGATTACGACATGCGATTAAAGCTTAAACGTGTATTTGACGGGGATTGCGGCACCCGTGAACGTCGGGAACTGATGCTTTTCGACGACCGTGAGGATGCACTTTTCGCTCGCACTCCCTTGGAACGTACCACCAACCGCTTTGACATTCTTAGCAGAACCAGCGCTATTAATCGACATTTGAACCGTAAGTGTGCCGTTTTTCGCGCATTTTGTCGCTTTCTTTTGGCAAGATTCAAGCGCTTTTTTGACTTCTGCACTCGAAGGCGGCTTGCTCGTAGCTTTCCCCGAGGCTACAGCCTCGGCACCAGGCCCCGGCGTCGGCTTTTTCACACTGCCGCTACCGCTACCGCCGCCAGCCGGCTTCGACGGTGCTTTGTTCGCATCTAGGGCTTCTTGTGTTTGGCGCTGTTGTTCGGCTAGGCGTTTGGCATCTTCTGCCTTTTTCTCCGATTCAACTAAAGCAGCTTTCGCATTTTTAGCATTCTCTTTCTCGATTTCTAGCTCTTTCTGCAGTTCTTGAATCGTGACACTCCCCGCATCTTTTGCCGCCTTCAAATCCGATTCGCTCTTTTCTTTTAGTTTTTCTAATTCTGCTTGTCGTTCTTGGTCAGAAGAATACCACAGATACCCGCCAACGCCAGCGATTCCTAGGACTAACACAACGGCTATGATGATAACGGCGATAAACCAATTCCGCGCCTTTTTAGGCACGACGCTGTTAAACACCATGCTCTGCATGCCAAACGAATCGCCGTTTTCACCTTGACCGCCTTCCGACTGACTCATCGCCGACAACGTGCTCAGATTGATAAGACCAGATGCGTCTCCCGATGGATTTGCTCCGCTCGAATTCATGTCGCCATCGTTGGATTGCAAATCGTCAATCGAAAACAATACCGAATTTTCATTACGCGCACCAAACAACGATTCGCTGTTGCCATCCTGATCTCTGAAATCCATCTATGTCCTCCAAACTCCAACACGATTATGACCACGGAATGCTTCCGATGACTCCACAACAAGCGGCTCATCGCATTTCATGCAACAAACCTCGCATCCCTCTACAATACTTCACCGCTTTTGTCACGTCATAATCTCAAAGATATGACTAACGCCCACAGATAGGGGCACCCGACCGATTAAACCTATTGGCGCACGCCCTATGCAGCGTCGTTGAGCAAGCTCGTCGCGATGCGATCGAAGCGCCGCGCCCAGCAAACTTCGGAGTGAAAGCCACCCGGGTCGACATAAAATGTCACATCCGCGGCGCTGTATCCGATATCGAGGAGATGGCGATAAAAATCGCCCACGATCCCAGCATAATCCATATATATGCCATTGACCGTAATGTGCTCCTCCGATCCCATATCCATGTAGATCTTTTGCCAATTCGGCAATTTCGAATTCCACTCTTCGAAGCAACGATAATCTGCCCACATGACGCTAGGCGATATCGCGCCAATGCGACCGATCACATCGGGGCGCTCGCGCCCACAAAACAGCGCCATCAAGCCCCCCAACGACGAACCGATAAATGCCGTATTCTCGGGGCCCGTACACGTGCGATAATGCGCATTCATATAGGGGACGAAAAATTCCGTCAAATTGTTCAAGAATTTCCAGCCCCGCGGCTCGTATATCTGCGCATCGGGATAAGCCCACGGCGTATACTCCGAAAACCGATCGATTTCGTGATCGATGGCACAAACGATCCACTCTCGATCCAATTTCCCTTCGCTCCAAAGCGCATCTAGAGTGCGATTGACGCACCACGTATCGAAGCGAGCACTACGCGAATGCGCAAAGACATTCTGCCCATCGGTCATGTAGATGACCGGATAATGCTTGACGCTATCTGCGTCGTAGGAATCGGGTAAGTATACGCGAATCGTTCGTTTAAACTTATCTAAAGGCGAATAAAAATCATCTATGATATCGATTCGACTCATTTCAACTCAAACACGTCGTCCTTTTATGCGCCCAAAACGATGGGAACGCAAAGATATACCTTGGACATGAGCCCCAAAGCAAAGCCCGCCAGTGTTGCACGTCGCTCGATCAAACGAATCGAAGCGGTCCGTATGCATTCGGTTCGTCGTCTTCGTCGTCCGAATCATCGCCTTCTTCCGAGCTAGTCGATTCGACTTCTGAAGGATCGTCGGCGGCAAACGCCAGCAATTCGGGGATTTCGTCGAATATCGAGACTTTTTCACCGCGCGTCGACGCATAGGCTGCCAACATATCGGGCGGTAACATCGTCTCGAGCTCGGTGCTCGAAAAACAATCGATCCAAATGAAAAATTGATCGGTCACCGTCGACGATATTCCGACGACGGCATCCCAAGGCAAATCGCACCAATGCGGCACACCGCCAAACGAAAGGCTGGCGCGAATCCCCGATTCATCGACTTCGAAATCGCTCAATCCAAAGCGATAACTAAAGTTCAAATGAACGACTGGCGTATTGCATACGCTTGGCAGTTCGACGCCTTTGCGACCGCGCACGACGTGAACCATTGTCAATCCCTCAAAAAGCAATGCTTTTGCTACTTTATAACGCGATACTTCCGACGTCGCTGGTATCACATTCATGGCGTTCACTCCTCGAACAAGCCCATAAGCCACAAACACCTATTCCATCACAAACAGGCCGTTTTTAACACAACAAGCCACCTCGTCTATCCATTCCCAAACACGATGGCGACATACAAACAAAAAAAAAGGGCGAGCCACGCTCGCCAAAATCGCACGACGAGGGGGCTCTTCGAGCCTCCTCGCGGTTCATCGCAATGCCCAATCCGCAAAGCGGCTCGGGCTTATTTATCGGCGGCAGGTGCGGTAGGTGCTGCGGCGGCAGGTGCGCTAGGTGCTGCGGCGGCAGGTGCGCTAGGTGCTGCGGCGGCAGGTGCGGTAGGTGCTGCGGCGGCAGGTGCAACAGCGGCTTCGGCTTTATCGGCAACAGCTTCGGCTTCGGCGGCAACGGGAACATCGCTTTCTTCGGGAGCTATCGGAGCCAAGATTTGCTTAATCGTCGCATCGATGGCGTCGTTTTCGGGCGCTGATTGGCACTTTTGATACGCTGCCATTTTGAAGGCAACCGCCAACATTTGGTTCTGATTCGCCTGATTAATCGCGCGTTGAACGTCTTCGGGGTATTTCTGCAAGATGAGCGATGCTTCGAGTTTTGCTTTCGTCTCGGGTGTGTCGATCTTCTTGAGTTCCGTCAAAACGGCAGCACACGTTTCTTGTTCGCCAGCGGCGGCGATAGCGGAGAGTACTTCGATCAATTTATCGACCGCAGCTTGTGCTTCGGCTGGAACCGGCGGGAGCGGCTCATCGGAGCCCTCGGGAGCACCGACGGCGGGAACGGCTTCGGGCGCACCAGCCGCAGGTGCTGCCGCAGGTGCGGCTGCATCGGCGGGAGCCGCCGCAGGTGCGGCTGCATCGGCGGGAGCCGCCGCAGGTGCGGCCGCATCGGTGGGAGCCGCCGCTGCATCGGGCACGACCGCAACATCACTTGCAGGAGCAACTGCGTCTTCTTTCTTGTTGCAACCTGCAACGAAAACAAATGCCATCGCCAAACTCAAAATAACGAGAATCCCTCGCTTAAACATCGTCTTATCTCCTCAATGAGAATTCGTAATTGTGCAAAATACACGGCTTTGCGACTCTAGTGTGCATCAACGCCGCGATCGACACGCAATCTGACAAAAATGTCAGACTTAGCATCGCTCTTTATAAGCCCTATCGAGCGATAAATGCAATAGACGTTTTTCACAACGCACACCAAAGATCATGCTTCGTCTTCATCATCATCATCATCGACATAATGGTTGAAGCCATAGAACCCATCTTCGTCGTCGTCATCGTCTTCTTCGTCGCCTTCCAAATCGTCGTCTTCGTCGCTGGAATACGTAAAATCGAAATCGTCGTCTTCGTCGTCCGAATCATCCAAATCGTCGTCGATTTCTTCGCCATCGTCGAAATCGTCATCGTCGAGGTCGCCAAAATCGCCCTCGAAATCGTCGTCTTCGTCGTCTGGAGCGCTAGAATACGGGTCTAGCGGCATCGATGCACTTTGAATCGACATTTTTTCGAAATCGTTGGCTTTTTCACACGTCATACATATTTCCATGATTATTTCCTCTTAATGGTTTAAAGACGCAGGCGCGTTGCAATTTCGATTTGCGCGCCTGAGCGGCTCTATACTGTATGTCTAAAAAGCCGACAAATGAGTTTTTTCGATTCCCCCCGTAGACGATTGCGCAAACGCAGTGTCCATGCGACTTTTAAGGAGTTCAGAATGTCTGAAACACATAATTCGACGCACGATTTGAATCACCACGCCAAAGTTCAACGACGCATTTTGCGAGCACTTTTCAAATCGGCAAAGATGACCGACGAAGACATTCGATGGCGAAAATTCCGCTTCGATCCCGATATTCTCAAGCGCCAATTGCGCCCGATTGCGCCATTCGACGACGACGCAATCGATAACATCGCCAAGAACTACGAACTCAGCGTCTTGCGACGCGATCCGCTCACGCTGTCGTACCACGGCTTTGAAAAAAAACTCGACCGAAACGCGCTCGCCGAGGGCGCCGGCGCCATGGGCATTCGATTTTTGCCCACTCAACGTTCGGCGACGCGTTGCGCCTTCGAAGCCGCTCGCGAAATCGCCTATTTCGGATACGGTTCGCCCGATCAACTCTTCTTCCAATGCCCTATCCAACAGCTCACGGCGGCCGCCACAGGCGCCCGTCATTGCCAGAATGGCACGATTTTGCGCGATTTACGCGACGATTTTGCCATCGACTACACCGCCTACACACTGCTAGCCGCCGACAAATACTTCACGGCTAACGTCACCGATGCCGCAGGGCTCGTCCAATTCCAAAGAGATCTGCGATCCTTCCCCATGTCCGATGCTTTCGTCGAAAAATGCGCCGAATTCTTCGACCGAAAAGCAACCGTCGGCGTGCGAGATTCTCTGCGATGGTTCCTAGGCGCCCGACATCCGTGGTTCGATTGGACGCGAGCCAAATTCCTCATCCAAACCGCCTTCCATGCGCACGGCACCGACGACTTCAACACGCCACAAATCACCTATTATGCCTACGATCCCAATATCGACGACGTCGAAATCGATGCAAAACGCGAATACAATGCCCCCATCGTCGAGGCCTTTGCCAATGCCCTAAAACGCGAGCTCAAAAACGCCACCACCAAACCACTCGAACGCTTGAGCGATGCGCAACTCCAAGCCATCGCTCGCGCTACACTCGATATCCACCACGATTACCCAGATTTCGACCTCGAAGCGCAAAACGAAACAGGCCCCCAAAAGCAAATCGATTTCATGGAACAATCGATTCAAAAAACTGTCGATCAAGAACTCCTCGGAAAAGAATCGACACCGCGATGTAACCTCAACTTCAGAGCCCATTTCGCCGCAAACGACGTCATCGAGCGCATTTGCCCCGAACTCGCCGTTCCACAATGCCAAGATTTGTTCAATGCCATCGACAAATGCATTGCCAAATACGACGAACAAGGCGGCGTCGCCGTCGGCGCCGATTTCGCGCTCTATAAGCGCATTCCGTGCACCGTCTTCCTCATCCAATCGCGCGGTTGCCCCACGCCAAAACCCGACGAAAGATTGCTCGATTCTTTCGACCTCTCGCAGATGACACAACTCGAACACGCCAGCTATATGCGTTCGTTCCCCGAAATCTCCGAAAAACTGACCGTCTTTTTCACACTCACTTTGCGCCACCTCATCGATACCGAACACGTCCCCGATCTGCGTCCGCGCAATCTGGCGCGCGATTTCCTCGTCCTCGGGCTCTGGGGCACGCGAACCCCCAATATCCACGTCAATCTCTACGTCGATAAATCGCTGAGCGAAAAAGATTACGCCAAATCTCTCAAACGTTGCGAAATCAAATTCACCGGCACCGAGCAAGTCGAAACCCATCCACTCAGCCACATTCGCGAAAGTTCCAAAGTCGTCCGCTTCGCATTTGCGCACTTTACACCACTCATCGAACCGAGCATTCTGCGCAACTTGGGCACGTTTACGATGGCCATGGAAGAATTCCGAAACATCGGGCATACGCCGCAAATCGATCCGTGGAGCCTCACGCACTACGCATTCGACATGATCCACGAAATGACGCGATGCGGCATTCGACGTTCGCTCTCCGACGTCCTCGCCGTCTTGGAATACGTCCTCGATAATGCCTACGATAACGTCAAGAAGCGCATTTCTGCGAATGGCAAAACAGCCCAAAAATAAGCGCGCGTATGCCGATAACGGTTGGCGTAAGCCAGCCGTTGAGCGCATAGCGCGATAGCCGGGCGTATTGCCGCAGGCAATAGCACGGCCGCGAAGGCGTATTGAGCCCACTGGGCGAAATAGCCGAAGCCCAACAAAACTCAAACCTAGCAAGGGCATTGGGTCGGATTTCGACCGATATATGCGCCTTTGTGTGCCTTAAAAACGCGAATTGACAACTGATGCGGAAACTCTTTTTCATTCTTTGGATTTTTACACTCGTCGTCGAAACGATTAGCCTGCAAGCGCGGCTCGCCATTTTTGGCGGCATGGGGTGGCTGACGACGATTAAATTTACGACTTTGCCCGAGAAAGTGGGCTTTATTGCCGTGTTGGCGCTGTTTTGTGCGGCGTTTTGCGGCGTCTGGGCGTGGGCGTTTTGCGGCGTGGCGCGGCGGCTCAAGTGCGATGTGGCGAAGGCGCAGCGGCTGTGTGCGACACTGTGGGTGATTGTCGTTGCGACCGACCTCGTCGTGCGCCATAAAGTTGGCGCCATTTTGGGCAGTGCGTTCAGTTTTTTCGACTTTGCGACGGGCGTCGGCGGCGTCGTGCGCATGATCGAGCAGGCGTTTCAATGGTATGGCGACGTCATCGTCATGTCGATTGTCGCGATTGCGGCGCTTGCGGTGGCGTGTGCGTTTCTGTTTCGGTGGGTCTTTAAGCCTGCCGCGTCGTCGGCGTTTGAGAAGATTCCCGCGCCGCTGGTCAAGGGCGGAATCGTCGTGGCGATGTGCCTTTGTTTTGCTTTTATGAGCATTTGGGCGGCTGCATTCCCGAGCACGCACAAAGTACTCGCCGATGAAACGATGTTTGGCGCGGCGACGCATGCCGTCGTCGTGCAAGCAACCGACCTCGATGGCGATGGCTACGGTGCGTTTGATTTGCCGCCCGATTCGGCGCCTTTCGATGGCGATATTCACCCCCACGCGCTCGACGCGCCCAACGATGGCATCGACCAAGATGGCCTGTTGGGCGACTTGCGGCGCGATGATTTGCCCGCCAGCACGCGAAATCGCATCGAATCGATGGGGCAGGCCAACGACATGAGCTATTTGGCGCGAAAAAACGTCATCCTCGTCGTGATGGAAAGCGTGCGACACGACATGCTCGACGCAAAAATCGACGGCAAGCCCGTCATGCCTCGACTCAACGCGTTTATCGACGACGGCGCCATGCGCATCGATAACGCCTTTGCCACGCGCGGATTTACGCAAAACAGCATTACTCAAGCGTTTTGGGGGAGCTACTTCGACCCCGGACATGGGCTCGTCGACGATTTCAAAGCACTCGGCTACTACACTGCCGCCTATAGCGGCGAAGACCTCCTCGACGAAGGCTTCGACGAAAGCCTCGGCTGGAACCGCGCCGGCGACCGCATCGTCGACCCGCGTTCCATTGCCGCCAATATCCACCATCATACAACCGTCCCAGCGGGCGTCCTCCTCGACGAAGTCGAATCGTTCCTCGACTCATACGACGCACAAAACCCGCTATTTCTCTACGTATTCTTCCAAGACCCGCACTTCCCCTATCAACAAGATAATCCGAGTGTCCTCGTCGATCGCCCCATCAAACGCTCCGAAATCAACGTCAAACGGCGACCGCGACTCTGGCGCACCTACGCAAACCAAGTCCACCACCTCGACGCAGCCGCCGGACGACTCATCGACGCACTCAAAAAAGCCAAACTCTACGACGACGCCATCATCCTATTCATCAGCGACCACGGCGAATCCCTCTTCGACGACGGCTACCTCCTCGGGCACGGCATTGCCATCGGCGACCTCATGACGCACTGCGTCATGGCTGTCCGAGGCCTCGAAACGCCGCCTCCCCCCATCCTTTCACACGTCGATTTGCGCCCCATGATTTGGAACAGCTTCAAATCACGCGCTAAATCTCTACAAAACGCCAATTCTCTACAAAACGCCATCACCGCGCCAAACGCCATCAACACACAAATCGGCGATCATTTAATAAACGGCGATTCCCCGCAAAACGCCATCACCGAACAAAACGACGATCCTATAATTAACGCCAATTCTCTACAAAACGCCCAATCCCCGCAAAACGCCTTCCCCGTCATTCAATTTATCGGGGCGACGACAGTCCCAACCGAAATTTCGCTCCGCTACGCCGACGGCCGCCGCATCACCTACGAATTTGCCACGCGCAAAGCATGGCGCATTCATCCCTACGCCTCGTTCGACGCCGAAACAGTCGTGCAACGCATCGCATACAATGGCGAGCCCGCCGATGCCAAAATCGATCCAGCGACCGCCCTACGCCCAACCGACGAGCGACGCGCTCCCATTCCAATCCCCCTCGACGACGCCGAAGTCCAATACCTCATCCGCACGTGGGAATACTTGCAGTGGTTCCACCGAAAAGACTAAAAATCGCTTGGTATCACTTCATCGTGCCAAGCGCATTATGCCACTTCGCGCTTCTCTACGTCGTTGCGCCAATGCTCCACGTGCGCCAAGATTTCATCGCACTCCACGCCATCGCGCCCGTGCGCCCAACCGTCACCATCGCACTCATCCCCAGCGATCCCGCCCCCGCCGCGCCTGCCGCCACGCCCGACGACGACCCATTCGAGGCTTCTCACGACGACGATTTGCGCCGCGAACTCCTCGATCCCACCGATAATATCCCTAGGTCGCCACACATCCCACTCCCCACGCCCAACGCACCTACCGAGCCCAGCAACGCGCCCACAGAAGCCGCAAACACGCCCACAGAAGCCACAAGCGCCCCCACAGAAGCCGCAAACGCACCCACAGAAGCCCCCCCAACAGAAGCCGCAAACCCGCCTATCGAGCCAGTTTTAGCCCAAACGGCACAAACCGCCCCCACGGGCTCGCCCTCTATCCATAATAATGGCCATCGCACAGCCCCCCAAACGGCCACTCGCCCGCAAACGGGCACGGGCTCACACGCCGGCACCGCCCACGGCACAGCCACCGCGCCAAACGAAGCCGCCATCTGGAACGCCTACGCACGCCAGCTCTCCGCACACTTCAAACGCTTCAAAAAATACCCACCCATGGCGCAACGCCTCAAACTCACCGGCACCGCATGGGTCCGCATCGAACTCCAACGCGACGGCACCATCCTCGACGCACAAATCGACGCATCATCGGGCCACGACATACTCGATAAAGCCGCCCTACAAGCCGCTCGCAGCGCCCAACCGCTCCCACCATTTCCCCCACAAATCGCCGCCAAAACCCGAAAAATCCGCATCCCCTACCAATTCTCACTCCGCGACTAACTCACCAGTCGAAGCGCTTTTTTTGGGGCTACGCCTATTGGCGGCCTACTGCCCCCCATACGGCTCCGCTGCCGTGCTATTGCCTCTCCGCAATACGCACGTCTTAGCGTGCTATGTTCTCGGCAGCCGGCTTGCGCCAGCAACCTGCGAGCATACGCACGCTTTTTTTTGGGGGGCTACGCCTATTGGCGGCCTACTGCCACCCATACGGCTCCGCTGCCGTGCTATTGCCTATCGGCAATACGCACGTCTTAGCGTGCTATGTTCTCGGCAGCCGGCTTGCGCCGACTACCTGCGAGCATACGCACGCTTTTTTTGGGGCTACGCCCCAATGCGCTCTCCCAATACTCGTGCTGGCGCACAAAGCTCCCCCAAAACCAAAAAATGCAGCATTTCGCGATGCAGCTCGCCGATGGCGCACAAAGCTATCCCAAAAACAAAAAATGCGGCATCTCACCGGGGGAAGTGAAATGCCGCTGGGGCTGCGATAATTCGAAATTATCGCAGGGGGGTAGGCACTATGTAGCACGCTCGAAACTTGGCGTCAATAATATCTTCAATTCGTGAAAAAAAACTCACGCCGATCGCCTGCGACCGTGGATTATCAACGCTATTCCAAAGATGAGCGCCCCGATGCTTATCCATTGAGACGTCGATAACAAGTAGCCGCCGCGAACGTCGTCGCGCCAAATCTCGATGACAAAGCGCAACACGCCATACGACGACAGCAATTCGCCGAGTGCCTGCCCTTCGAACGCAATGCGCTTGCGTCGATAAAACCACAAAAACGCAAACAAAGCCAATGCGCCAAAGCACTCATACAGCTGCGTCGGGTGAACGGGCAACGACGCCCAAATCCCCGTCTCCGAAAACTGCGCCGACAAAGCATCCGGATACAAATCTCGATGGTGCTTGAACGCATCCGACATTTCTGGGAATCTCAATCCCCACGGCATGTCGGTCGTCTTCCCAAAACAACACCCAGCCAAAAAACAACCCAAACGCCCAAATGCCAATCCAAGCGCGACGAGAGGGGCTGTCAAATCCGAAAACGACAAAAACGGCAATTTCCAACGGCGACACAAGAAAAACGCCGTCACACACGCCAATATCAAGCCGCCGTAATACGTCAAACCGCCCGACCAAAACATGAGCGATCGAAAACAATCGCGCTCCGGCACGCAATGCCCATCGGTACATATACCGCCGATGTTATAGCCCATGTTCTGAGCCGCAATGCATTCGTTCGAGCTCTGGCACGCTTGCCCGTTGGGGAGCAAATCGGCGAGTTGGCTCGGATCGAGGCAAAGATAGATGTAGTCCGATAAATAGCCGTCAAAGAGGACGTGCGCCAATCGTGCACCGATGAGCGATGCCACGACTAACGCAAATACCATGTCGATCGCACGTACCGCATCCCAGCCAACGCGCATAAACTCGCGGCGCAAAAGTATGCCGCATACAAAAAAACCGAGCATCACTAGCGTAAAATACGATGGCAATGCCCAAACGCCTTCGCCTACGAGTATGGGGTACATGTTCTATCCGTCGTTCTTTCGTCGTCAATCTGGCGACTTTTCATTGCCTTTCGCTACCGAAGATTCTTCAGCTTTCGCGCCTTCCAAAGTTTTTTCTTCAACTTCGCGAGTCTCTACCGAAGATTCTTCGACTTTCGCATCTTCCGAAGATGTTTCTTCGGCTTTCGCATCT
>SFMP01000154.1 GCA_004554395.1 Myxococcales bacterium
TTGCAGTATCTTTTTCTGATGATCTTAGGTCTTTAGTTAAAACCCCCTTGATCTTTTCTCGAAATTCTTTGATTTTCTTATCAAGGTAATCAGATGGATCGCGCTTGAATGCTTTTAGCGTTAATTGAATGAGGAGTGCACCACTGGAAACGAATACGGTTTCGATAGCAGAGTGGACACCGTCGGTAGCACCTTGGGCGCATTGCACAAGAATTTCTGTGTAAGCAGAGAAGATGGAATTGATTTGTGCAGTGTATTTTCTGATGGCCATAGATAGGTTTACAATCATATGCGCAAGCTCAATGAGACCAGTGACAGGTGTCAACGACGAGATTAACTTGAACAGCATTTTTTCTACTGCTTTTTCAATTAGATCTTCAATTGTATCTTTGGTAAAGTCCTTAACAAGGGCAATAATGACATTTGATGCGAAAGAAGGGAGCTCTTGGACGAAATCGCTCGCAGATGATTCTTTTAAGAACTCCAATAAGCCGCCTTCAGGCATCATTTCATTCAGTTCATCAATGTCTTTAATGCCCATTTGTTTAAGGATGAAATCGACATTGATGCCACAAATCTCAAGAACAAATTTCAATATAGAGGCAAGAGTTGGACTTGTCGGGAATGAAATTTTAGATTTTGGAAGCCATAAATGTATGAGTTCATCCATGACATGAAAAATTAATGGCAAGAAGTTATTCCAAATTCCATCGAACCCGCTCCATTTGTCGAGTGTTTCTTGCAGTGCTGTGCCAAGATTCTTAGAAATCGCATCGCTGTTTTTCAATAAATCAGGAGCGATTTCTTTGAAATGTTTGATTTCATCTGGGTTTACTCCAGCAGCGGTAAATGCAAGTTCTACTGTTGGCCAAGCATAATCGAACTTCCTTTCTGCTTCGGTTTCGTATTCTTTAGATTGTGCTTCAATCACGGCTATTACCGTATCTGGAATGAGCATAATTGCTTTTACGGTAGTTTGTGCAATGTGAAGTCCGGTCGCTATCAATTCATCTACATCGCTTTCAATAACTTCAATTATAGTATCGTGTATGCCGAAACATAACGATACCATAAGGTTAGTACTAAAATGGATGATATCTGTGTATGCACTTAAAAAAGCTCCAACGTATATGAGTAGGTCCGAGTCGATTTCTCTGGCATATTTTGCAAGGTCATCGAGCTTTTGTTTGACGAAGTCGTATAACTTATCGATACACCCTTGAATGAAGGACTTTATTGAATTCCAGACACTCTTGACTCGGCCTAAAATCTTGTCTTTCCATCCTTCTTCTTTGGCACTTTCGTCTTCTTTTTCGAAAAGCTCATCATCGCTGATTTCATTGAAACAGGCATTCTCTTCGTTTTCGCCTTTTTTGATTTCGTCATCGATCATTTCCTGAGTTTTTTGTTTTTCAATATCAATCTCTTCGTGAATTGTTCTAAACTCGTTTGTTGCTTTTTGGTGCAGTTCTTCGACTTGCTTTTTGTATGTGTTATCGACTGATTTGAACTCTTCGTTAAACTTTCTGTTTGTGGTATCTTGTTGCTTTTTGAGTTCTGAATCAAACTTGCAAATTGTAATGACTTCTTTTTGCTCTGCCTTTTCGATGAGCGATTCGTTTTGCCTTATGTAGTTTTCGTGTTCAGCGGCGAGTGCTATTTCGTTATTCAACATTGAACTATCGAGAGCCGATGCCATGCTTTTAATCAGTGCCGTTAATTCGAGTCCATCTTTTGTCTTGTCGTAAATATCGAGTATCTCTTGATCATATTCGAATAGTTGTTCAAAGTTTGGATGTATCTTGTAATTCGATTGATCATGATGAATGCTCGACATAATTGTCGATGAACACATTCCTATGGGGAGTGATGACCAATCGTGAGTTTCTAGGGCAAGCGATTGCATGAGGCCTTCTTGCATCGAATCGATGAGTGCTTGCGATTCGCTCTGTTTGTTTTCACTCATGGAAAAACACGCATCTCGACTCGCGTCGATATCGGGCATATCGATGGACATATTGAGGATTTGATCGCTACCTGCATCTTTGCTCTTGTCGAGTTGTGCTCTTTGAGCAGCCATCGTATCCTTGGATTGGTCATGGCTGATGATGGCTGCAGGCGTGTAAGCAATTGCTTGTGTTTGAGCGCGATACTGTGACAAATCGATATGTTCTCGCGATTGTCGCAGATTTTTCGTCATATTCTGCTTGAAGCCTTTGGCATCGTCGGCGTTTGTTTGCGGAATGTAGCTACTGTATAGCGATCGCGTTTGAATGGATTCGTTGTGATGTGTATTCAATAGGCTTGGAAATGCGCAAACGAGTTGTGAGGCGGAATTTGAAGCGATAGCAGTTTTGATGTCGGCATTTGTTCGAGGTATGAGATGCGGTTTTGATGATTGTTTGTGGGATGTATTGCGAGATCGGTTTGCCGTTCGTTTGTTTGAAGTATTCGTTGTTTTGCTTTTGCTAGGTGCTTTTTCTATCGATGGTTGGGGATCTGTTTTGATGTGTGAGTGGGTTTTGTCGTTTTGTAGTTGTTGAGGATTGCCAACTGTTGACTCAGCTTTTTTTGATTGACCTACATCTAGATTGTCGAATGCGATGACATCGCGCGTATTGGTCGGCTGAGACGTGGTTTGCCGTGGCTTGTGTCTTCGTGATGATTTGATTGGGGTGGGCGCCTGTTGGACGGTATGCCGGTTTGTATCCAGCCCAAACGATGTGCGTTTTGGTCCGTCGAGAATCGATTTGCCGTGTATCGACGATTGGATGCGTAGGGATTCGGCTTGCGCTTCGCGTGGAGCGGTCATCTTGGTGATGTCGCGCGTGGGCTCGGCATGATTGGAGCTTTGTTTTTGGCGTTTGGGTTTGGCGTGGCGCGTGCCTTTGGGGGAATTGGCTTGAGAAGCTGAATCGACGCGTTCGGGCGTGCTAGCGGGAGTCGGCGAATGGCTTGGGGGCTGTGTTTGGCTTGGGAGCTGTGTTTGGGAATTCGATATTGGCGTTTGAACAGGAGCTTTGCACAGAGCAGCTGATTGAGGAGCTGGTTTTGGGTCCGGAGATTGGCCCTTGAGAGCGGCGAAGATTTGGTCGTGCATGGTCGGTGTGAAGTGAGGCTGATTTCTGGCGACGGTTCGGTTTTCTTGGCTTTGCGTCGATTGCGCCGCCGGCGCAGGTTCTTTGCACAGAGGCGCCGATTGAGAAGCAGTTTTTGAGCCCGGAGATTGGCCCTTGAGAGCGGCGAAGATTTGGTCGTGCATGGTCGGTGCGTAGTGAGGCTGATTTCGGACGACGGCTCGATTTTCTTGGCTTTGCGTCGATTGTGGTGGCTTCGATGGGGTGAACAAGGCGTCGATGGCCTTGGATTGCGCAATGTTGAGTTCGACGCGATCGCGCGGTGTCATGTGTTGTGGCGACGGAACAGAGCACCACGGATTGGCATGGGGCTGAGACGCGACGCGACTCGTCGCGATGGGATGTTGCTCATGCGGGGATTGTGCATGCGTGGGTTGAGCGGTTTGGAGATGATCGCGTTGCTTGGCTTCATCTTGGAAACTGGCTTTTTCGTAGGTACAGTACGTCATGATTCACCTCATTTTTTGAAAAGTTGAACGAAGTCAAAGGGTTAGGGAAATATCGGGTTATGCAAAGGGTCTTGCAGAGTCCCGTTAATTCTATAGGGCAGGCAAATTTCAAAAAACTTTTCAGAAAAAATGCGATTTTTCGTTTTTTTATGGGGGAAGGGCTGGGAATGGGGAGAAAAGAGAAAGAAGTCGTTGACGAATAACGGAAAAAAGGTGAGACTACTGCAGGCTTTTTTTGTGTGTTTGGCGCAGACAGCTAGGGGATGGGTTCGAATGCTAATAGCTTACAACAATGACATTGAGTTTCGTTCACGTTGGTATCACATCCAGACCGAAGACAACGGCATCAAGGATGGTCACGTCACGACGACGGTTTTCTTTTCGGGTCAGATTCTCGATTCGAAGACGACGTCGTATTTAGATGCGATAAACGGCATTACAGATGTCGAGGAGCAGAATCGCATCATTAAGAACGTGATGACGACACAGCACAAGCTGTTCTATGCGAAGCTCTACGAGGGAGCCTACGAGGCGCAAGTCAATCACGTGCACAAGGCAGGAATGGCCAACAGTGCTGCGACGTCGTCGCCGTCGGTCGTTCCCGTTTCGAAGCCGGTTGCGAAGATGGCGACGGCTGCGCCAAGTGCTCGCGCCGATCAAGCGGCATCGAGTTCGCGCCTTGGAAAGCCCGATATTTTGCGAGCCTCGCAGCAATTGCCGACGGCAAACAAGAATCTCGGTAGCTTGCCCCCTCTCTCATCTTCGTCGAAAGTTGGCTTGTCGTCGAAACTCGCTTCGAACGCCGAAACGCCGCGCGAATCGGGTCGCCAAATGCGCTTGTCGCGCCCGCTCGGGCAGTCGAAAGGCGTGATGGCTCGCAATGATGGCCGCCGCGCATGGCGTGGCGTCGAATGGCCCAAAGAAGACCTCTCGGTCGATGCGCTTGTCGCGCTTTTGCTCGCCGGTGTCGAGGTCTAGTCGGCATCGATATCGGCTGGTAGCTCATTTTGCGACTTAATCGTTTTAATTTGAGCTCAAAAGTAATAAAATGATGCGACGAATAGCGTTTTAAGTTGGAGGATTCGCCGTGTCTGATGCCGTAAAAACGAAGAAAAAGCGTTCATTGAGGAAGAAGTCGTTCGTCGCTTCGTCGCGTCGATCGCCGATCAACGTCGATGTAAGCAAGCCCGATGTCGACGAAATCTTTTCGAATTTGGCATCGGGTTCATTGCCCGATCCCAATGCCGCGCTTCGAGAAGTTTATGCTTTGGCAATTGAATCGGTGGCGCAGGCGTTTGTCGATGGGCTTTCGTCGCTATGCTTGGGCATTCTCGATACGGCTCGATCCGATGATTTCCTCGACGACAACCCGCTCGCTCCGTGGATACGCAAGTATTTGCCCTCTGGAGATATCGATGGCGCGGCGTTGCGCGAAACGCTGTCGGAGAAGATCCAAGCGTCGAAGGCGACGATTTTGTCGTCGCTGACGCAGGTCATGACGGGGGCGCATGGGTGCGATGGCGTCGCGACTTCGCACGAAGATGACGACTTGATCGAACACGGCATTTTGCGCCACCGAAACATGCATTGCCCCATGTCGCAAGCGCGGATCGAGGCGTTGATCGATCAATTGCAATCGGGCGCGCCGCGCGAAGAACGCGCGAAGACCTATAAAATTATGCATACGCCGCGCACCTATCGGTTCAGTTTTGGAACGGCAGATGCCAAAAAAAGCCGCAACGAGAACGACGATGCGGCGAAAGTCGACGAGAACCGCGAACGAGATGCGTCGGATGGACGAATCGCAGAAGGAGATCTCTCGATCGACGATGGCATGTGTCGCGATTGCAGGCATGAACCGATCGAGACCATTGCCGATTTCGACGAAATCGATGACGAACTCGACGAAACCGATGGGGAACAAAGCGAGTCGCTTGCCGAGCGTCGATGTCGCGAGCTCGTGCATCCCGACAAGATAACGATGCCCGTCTCGGAGTCGATAAAGAGCATGCAGTCTCTGTTTGTCCAAGGGCAAAAAGCGAGCATCGAGAAGTTTTCGCAATTGAGCGCGGCGACGACGGGCATTTCGCAAGCCATTGAGCAAGGTGACGGCTGGATCGCGCAAATCGGCGCAAGTGCCGAAGCGGAATTGTCGGGCGTCTTGCAAGATATTGCTTTGCAAGTCACCGATGCCGTTTTGGCCGCCTATATCGCCGAAAACCCCGAACATATCGCCTCCCTTTCGAATCTCCTTCGAGACGATCCACGAGTTATCGAAGATAATTCGCTATCGGCGTTTATCGAATCGCTCGAATCGAGCGATAACGCCGGCGATGACGGCGTCGAAGATGGCGAATGCTCGGTGACGAATGACGATTTATCGCGGGCTTTTGCAAAGTTGTTAGCCGATCCCGATCTAGATTTGGACTAGGCGGCACCGTAGCCGCCATATAGACATTAGACATATAGACGTAGCCATATAGATATATCGCCATATAAATATATGGCGGCTATGGATACATCGACAATAGTCAGTTCGTAGAACTCCACCGGAAACATGGGAATAGACGGATGCTGCATCTATCATTTTCGAATCAAATCGATCGTTTAGCGGGCATAATGGCGTATTTTTTGAAGATTCCGTCTACAGAATATGGCGGAGATCTCGACGAATCGTCGACGATGGTCGTGCACACGTCGGGGCGGGCGTATTTGAAGCACCTCATCGCGCAAAATATGGGAATTTGCGCAAATATTGCGTTTGAGAGTAGCGTGATGAAGCTCTTTGAATCGCACATCGATCGCGTGCCCGTGTCGCAACGCCCCGGAACGCTACTCGACGAAAAGATGGTTTTTAATTATTTATATCGCATCTTTCGGAAGAAATTGTATGAATCGCATAGCGACGACATTCCCCAAGCGCAACTCCAATTGTTTGCGACATCGCGTGCCGAAACGATGTCGCGCCAAGTGATGGAATACGTCGCCCGAAAAGCCAAGACATTCAATTTGAAAGAAGGGACTTACCCGTCTGGGACTTATGGCGATTATGTACGCGCGATAGTCGAAGAACAGCGATCCGTAGGCGTCGAAGTCGTATTGCCGATCGATTGGTTGGGCGATGATGAACTGTTTGAACGATTGGAATTGCCCAAATGCATCTTTATCTTCGACCCATCCCCGCTGACGCGGTTTGAAATCGCGTTTTTATCACAATATGTCAAAGATCCTTCGAATCACCTCTTTATTTCGGCGTTTAGCCCGAGCACGGGGTTTTGGTATAATGCGACAAATGGTAAGAAAGCGAGCGAATTCAAAGATGTATTAGGTGATGGCGATCTATCGTCAATGAAATTCGATTTTGTGTCGCTCAAGGGGCGCGAGATTGCGCGCGACATCGATCGCAGCTTGTTGACATTGTTCATGTCGCACGACGAGAATAAAAATCCGTTCGAATCGTATGATGCAGAAGAGCGAGATAAGCGCACAAAATCGGAAAAGATACAAGGCACGAATTCGGAAAAGATACAAGACACGAATTTGCAAAAGATACAAGACAGCTTGGTCATGCTCGACCCCAAAAAGCTCGTCGGCTTGAGCGCAGATTGCGATAGCGTCGTATTGCGAGTGTTTTTGCAGATACGCGACGAAGTCCGAGCCGTTGCCGATAAGATCATCGAGCTCGTCGCGCGGAATACGGGCGATGGCAAGCCGCCAATGCTCTTCGACGATATCTGTGTACTCATCCCGTCGTCGGTATGCGATGGATACGTGTCGCCTTTGTCGAATGCATTTCTCGAGCGCAATATTCCATTCAACATGAAGCAAGTCGTCGAACACCCCGTCAATCAATGTTATAGCGCGTTTAAGGCTTATGTGGCGTTCTTGACTCAGCCCATGCGCCGTTCAAAAGTATTGAATTTTGCATTTCACGAAGCCGTTGCATCTCCGCAAGAGTTCGCCGAACAAACGTCATTTGTACAGTCGATGGATCGATTGGGCATCTACGGAGGCGACGATGAATCGGGATCGTATAGTTGGGCGCAAGGACTCGAACGCGTCGTCGATTTGGTCGTCGGATCGGCGAGTGAGCAGAAGCTGATGCGCGAGCCAGCGATTGTCGACGACGACGAAGCGGCATTGTTTTTGCGACATGCGCATCGCCTGATGGCGCTCTTCCGAGATCGAAACACGACGCGCAGATTGCGCCTGAGCTATGGCGATTGGCAGACGTATTTCGTCGAATTATTTGGCGCTTGGCTCCGCAGCGATGTCAGTTATCGCGCCGAGTGTATGAAAGTGCTTTGCACCGAGATGCACCGCATCTGGCCTGCCGATGTCCAAGATGAATGCGTCGGATTCGACGAAGTTGCCCAGCTCTTGCGAATCGTCGAAGAGAAACTCTATACGCTCGAAAAGAGTTCGATATATGGTGGCGTTCAAGTTCAAATTCTCGACGAATCTGTCATGACGCGCCGCGCCGTCTTTATCTTAGGGCAATCGCGCGATGCGTTCCCGTCGAAAATCGTCCAAGCTCGAGAGTTTGAAAACTATTCGCCAGCCGACATGGATGAATATGCTTGGAATAAGTGGCTTTTAAATGCAACCGACGTGTTTTGGGTATCGGCGAAATTGGATCCACAAGACTTTGCCTCCGTCGACGACAATATCTCGCCATTGATGCGCGAACTCTGCGAAGTATTTTCTAAGCATGAGCCAAAAATCGACATGCTCGTCAAGAGCACGCCCAATACCGACGAATTAGAAGAAATCGCCAGCCGTTCCGAAGCAGCGAAAGAAATTGTCGATGAACTTTCCGACGACATAGCGCCCGAAAACGACGCCAGACAATCGCCACAAACCCGCCCCGAAACGCGCCGCATCTTGCTCTGGAATGAGATTAAAGAAGAATTATATAAAATTATATCGCCCCAAATGCGCGGTGATTATATCAACGTTTCAAATATCTTCATCGATCAAACACCTAGTCTTAATATAGATCCTGCAAAGAGGGTACTCGACAAGGGGTTCCTAGACGAATCGTTTGAATATGGTCAGTTGCCTGCGTCCGATGTAGAGGCGTTAGATAGTACATTGCCGAGGCTGTCGTGGAGGGCTCTTGCCGAACTGTTCCAGAAGCCCAATGAGACATATCGAAAATATGAATTTGGCATTGATGAATACAACGATTATATCGATCGAACGTCGTATCAGTTTTTGGCTGCGCAAGATTATGAACCAGTCGAGGCCTATCCGTATTCCTACGATGCGACGAATTGTATTCGCAATATATTGCTCCATTGCTTCCTCACGCGACAATTATCGAAGTTTGAAGAGCATCTCGAAATGGCGGCGTCTTTTTTGCGTCGCGAAGGTGCTTTCCCCGATGCCGAATATTGGCAAGTATTGCGACATCGCGCCATGGAAATGTTGAATATGTTTCAACGCAAAATGGAGATGAAACAATTTGATGTCGAAAGTGTGCGTTATTATCGCGTCGTATTGAAATCGCGCCGCCCGTCGTCGTCGAAATATAAATTGTGGTTCGATCAGACGTTCAAACCCGATCAGACGATTGTCGTCGATTACGAAAACGATATCTTTCATCTCAAAGGCATGAAGCTCAGTAGTAAAGATATGGACTTGCCGCCCGTCGTGTTCCAAGGCGAGCTCTATCCGATCATCGATATTAAACAAAAAGAAGATGGCATTAATCAAAAAGATGATGAAGATACATGGATAAATCGCATTTGTGTCGTTGATGTGAACCAAAAAGGCTGTGATAGTGATCCCATGTTGCATTTGTCAAATATGACGGTCATGTTTGCGACGTTTTTAGAAAAGCTAGGTTACGACGTGCCTACGCCAAACACAATCATCAAATGGAAAGTTGCTTGTGATGTGAAAGTAAAATTAGGCTCTAGTAAAATAGATGGTGGTCCTCTTGATTTCTGCCATCAATCGATGAGTTTTGGCGACAATATCGTCGAAGTATTCAATAATTTATATAAACTCTATAAATCGAGATTCCACGAGCTTAATAGATATGTATCTCCTGGCAGTAAAAGAAGTAAGGGGGCAAAAGAACCAACTGGGTTGTCGAAATATGCCGACAGCAAGGCACTCGATACGCGCTCTGTCAATGCATGGGATGACCTTTTGGAGAAAGATGCGACCGAAGTGTTAAAAGGGTTTGCGAGGAAAAAATGACGATGATGCAAAGCGGGCGGATCATCACCGTATGAAAATGTTACGATGGCATGGTGTCGATTGTCAGCACGGCAATCTGGCGCTATGCCATACCGTCGATAACGCATCCATCGACGGCAATCCAAGGCAATACATAGCTCGCCATAGCCCCATGACACGGTAGCGATACCGCATGCGTATATGCACTTTGAACGCTGGCATTCTTCCACATTTGCGCCAAATCGAATCGCAAGTGCAATGATTTGAAATGTTGTTCATAACCATTGACATTGGCGATGGCGGCAATGTGAAACGATACATCGACTATCGAATGTCGATGGCGCATCCATTGTATAGGAGCATCGACGATAAATGCTCGCTTGCCCACGGCCGCGAAATCGGGCTCGTGGCGCCTCGGTTGGGCATGGTTCGATCGATCGCCATCGTTTTGATGTGTCGAAAGCGGCGCGACAGCTATGCCGCGACAAGTGTTCGGCAAGCGCGGCGGAAGACAGAAGTTTTGAGCTCGATCGACGATAATTGAAGAAGAAAATTCGATATTAAGCCCAATATGCTGAGTTTCGTGCAACAAGACGGCAGCTGCCCAAGGCGATAAGACGACGCGATCGACGTTTTTTGGCGCATTCGACGATTCCGATGTCGTGAGCTTGGTGCGCATGAGCGCCGGGGCGAGTTGGGGTAGGGTGAGGCTCGATTCGACGAGCCCAGTGTCTTTCTCGGTCCATATTCCGTCGAATAATATCGCGGGGAGTCGCAATTTGTGCTGTTGCAATACGATGCTTTGTTCGAGTTGCGTCTCGAATCGGTTCTGAAAAATCGTTTCCTCGAGGAAATAGAACGTCTTTCGCGCATGAGTGATTCGCTGCCGAGCGCCGAAGTCGATGTCGGCATATCGCTTTGTCATATCATCATATAGCGCTTGCAACATGGGCGCAGCATTGAAATCGTGCGACGCCAAACATGCATCGATGCTACATTTCTTATGGCACGATTCATCGGCATCGAACGACGAGCAAAACTGAAACTTCGCCCATTCGGCCGCCGTATTCTGCGCCGACGTTGGGCAGACCATATCGCGCAAATCGCAGCCCACGCCACTCTTTCCCGCATCGAGATTCATCCCCGCATTGGGGCTCACAGCCGCATCGGAGCTCATCGCCCCATGGCGACTCATCCTCCCTCGGTGGCACATCCCCCATGCATTGACGATATGCGCCGCTCTCACGGCATCGACGACGAGTTGTTCCAAATGGCGATGTGAGGCGTTGGCGCGTGGATTTCGCACGAGTTCGGTGTGTGCCAAGCCGTTGTCGACGACGGCATAAAATTCGGCACGATAAGCCGTCGAATTGGCATGCGTGATTTCTGCGCCCTGCAACTCATCCATTCGCTCCGCAGACTGCGACTCGACGATGAGGCAATCGCTAGCGCCCGCTCGCCGCGCGGCATTGAGCAAGTCTCGATTCAGCGTAGAATCCATACACGACCGCAGAATGCGCGAGGCGGGAGTCGAACCCGCGGCCTTTGGCTTCGGAGGCCAACGCTCTATCCAACTGAGCTACCCGCGCAAAACAACAACTTAAAAAAAAAGCCTGTAAACAGGCGACAAAAGCGAGAGACGGGGCTCGAACCCGCGACGTCAACCTTGGCAAGGTTGCACTCTACCACTGAGTTACTCTCGCAAAAACGTAAGCTGTTGGAGCGAGAGACGGGGCTCGAACCCGCGACGTCAACCTTGGCAAGGTTGCACTCTACCACTGAGTTACTCTCGCAAAAAAGCCGCAAGCATTGGAGCGAGAGACGGGGCTCGAACCCGCGACGTCAACCTTGGCAAGGTTGCACTCTACCACTGAGTTACTCTCGCAAAAA
>SFMP01000155.1 GCA_004554395.1 Myxococcales bacterium
ATCATGATGCACCGTTCTTTTTTCGCCATAGACATCAATATCAAACTTATATCGAATCACAAACTCAGCGCGAAGAGGACAACACATAACCTTTTTTTTTGAAGAATAATCCATCTCTTCTGAGACAAACATTTCAGGTGCGGATATGTATGCCACTTTTTCTACCGTCGCGATCGTCTTTATCCCTTTTCTCATCAAGTTCTTTAGATCTCGATAGTGCCACTTCTTCGGTAAATAATCCCAGTCGAAAATAAGTGTAATAAGTGTGCTCAAAAGTGTGATCAACACGGCAAAAATATCAAACGTTAGCTTCACGCACACCGCCATAATAATTATCACCAATACTTTCATCACTACTTCCATAAACCCACTCATGTGGTCGAATATATTTATATTCGATATAAAAACTATACCTATCGCAATCACGAAAAACGCGTACATGTTCGTATGTCCCTTTCGTATGCTTTGTGCTCTGTCAAAATCGAAAAACCATATGCGATGCTTCCAGAGATCGCGCCACGTCTCATGGGGGATCGGCCTATAACACGCCGGCAATGCCTTGCGCGGTGTCTCCTCCGAAAGCCGAAGCCAAAGATCCACATTCTTTGACTCTCCATACGACGTAACCGATTTCAGCGCCGTATTCCACGCTTTCATCGACCTATATTCCCCGCGCGCTGTCCCAAACTCAAACACAAATTCTGGACGCTGCAAGACATCATATTCACCTTTCGAAAACAGCTCAAACAGCTTTCCAAGCATACCATAATCACAAAGGCGTTGGCCCATCACTGGTTCGAGCATTTTATGAAGGACGCGAACAACCGGTCTGGGCACGCCCCGAAGGTGGGGATCAATCATAAGGCGAAACTGCAAAACCTGCATTTCACTCAGCTCTACACCGCTCAATATCCTGACAAGCGTCGCACCTAAAGCATAGATATCGCTCGCTGGGCTCGGATTTCCCGTCAGCTGCTCCGGCGGCATATACCCGTACGTCCCCGCAATCGTCGATCCGCCCCCCTGGACTTTCGGATTGGCCACGGCACCAAAATCAATCAGATAGACTTCAAAACTGCCATCACTATTCGACTTCATCAAAATATTCGACGGCTTAATATCGCGATGGATAACTACAGGATCGTGATGATGAAGTGCTTCCAAAATAGCAAGGAGCTTTTTCGCAATATCAAAAACCTGGTTGATCGAAAAACGATATCCCCCGCGAAGCATTGCATCAAGCGAACGTCCATCGATATACTCCTGTACAATATACACCGCCGGCATATCGCCTTCAAGCACCTCAAATGAAGCATAAAACTTGGCGACGCACTGAACATTCAGACCCGACAAAACATCGCTCTCGCGCTTAAATAACTCGTATGCCTTCCACGACTGTACCGAATGGATCTGAAGTGCTTTGATCGCAACTTTTTGCCCGTCACTCAGACGTTCCGCTTCATAAACCTTCGCCTGTGTCCCATGTCCGAGCATTCGCGTGAACCGATACTGATCCGCCAATATCAAAGGTGTCTCACACACACTCGCTTCAGGCACGGCCTGACACGTCCCCGATGATTCCAAAATGACGTCTTGGTGTTTCGCTTCTTGTGTTGCCTGCGCTGCAGATGCCATGCACTCCCCTCATTTCTTACCTGATGCGGCTCTTGCGGTGCGCATTGAATTCATGTTGTCATGTTGAATATCACCTCGCACCATTCTCACATTTTTTTTATACCAGCTGCCACCATTAAGTCAATCTATTCAGAGGTACAGCACAGGGCTACCGCATTTAAAAATTCTCTTGACTGTGGTAAAAGGCTTTGACTCACGGGGAGTCCACTAGCACATCGAGGATGGATTTATGCAGCTACAAAACCTTGTTGAGACCGTCAGGGAGCAGCTTGCTGATCCCCGTAGAATGAGTCACGGCAACATTCGTCACAGTTTGGAAGCCATTGTGGTTATTGGTCTGTGCACTGTGATGTGTGGTGGTGATTAGCCGTGCGCAAACACTGGTCGATTGAAAACCAGCTTCATTGGAGCTTGGACGTCGTCTTTAAGGAGGACGTCAGTCTCATTCGCAAAGACAATGCACCACTCAACATGAATGTCCTGCGCAAAACAGCTATGGGGCTACTCAACAAGTCAAGGACTGGAAAGTTGACCAAAAAATTGATGATGCTTAAGGCATCGCTTGACCCACTTGCCATGCTTGATGTGCTGTTTCAACGGAAAAAGTAAATGCGGTAGCCCTGTACAGGATCACCCGATAATCATTGAACTTTCGGGGTGATTGCTCTAGATAGGGCGCGATTTGCGCCCCTTTGGCGACAAGCGGGTGCAGTCGTTCGATGATTTGTTTCTTTTGGCGTAGCGATGATCGATACACATGCCCATCTTTACGATGAACGTTTTTCGCAAGATTTGCTCGAGGTAGCCCGTCGAGCCCGCGCAGCGGGCGTCGTGCACTGCATCATTCCAGGGGAGTTGCCGCGCAATAGCGAAGAAATACGGCGAATTTGTGCGCTTACAGATGGGTGGGCTTTGCCATGTCTTGGACTGTATCCGGGGTCATTTGGCGACGAAGACATCGATGAATTCGACGCGTATGCCAGCCAAGATTGGATAGCTTTTGGAGAGGTTGGCATCGATACTTGGAGTATCAAAGATGAAGCGGGGCAAGCGTATGCCGAAAAGGGGTTTAACCACGTACTTTCGGTGGCCAAACGGATGGATCGCCCCGTCAACGTCCATGCTCGCAATTGCGGTAAACGCGCCATCGAACTCCTCATGGCAAGCGGTTGTAAACGCGTTCAACTCCATGCCTTCGAAGCCAAATATATGACGATTCAAGCGGGTATCGATGCTGGGTTTTTCTTCTCCATTCCGCCCAATATCGTTCGATCGGGTCAAAAAGTGAAAATGGCTCGCCAGGTGCCCATTTCGCAGCTATTACTCGAAACGGATTCGCCATATTTGGGACCCGATGGCAGCTCGCGAAACGAGCCCGCCAACGTCGCCATTGCTCTCGAAGCCATTGCAAAAATCAAAGAACTCTCGATTCGAGAAACCGAACGAATACTCGACGAAAACACGAAACGATTGTATTTTTGATGGCAATGTCATAAAGTAATATTATATATGCGATTTTAATACATGATTTATATATGACTTATATACAATAATCATACATAAATGGCATATTCAATTTCATATAACATACAGAGTTCAATCACAAAGGCGCTGGGCGAAAGGCGCCGCCATTTGGAGTGCTCCATCGATGAAATCTAAACAGTCACCCGATACCCTATTCGACGCACTCGCCTTGGGCTACGAAACGATGCGCAAAGAGCTCGCTTGGAATCCATTTACCCATATCGAGGCTGCTTTTGATGGTGTCGATTTGCGAGGAATGGAGATATTAGATGCGGGCTGTGGCACGGGCGAGTGTACGCGTTGGTTTGCCGAACAAGGCGCGAGCCCGATTGGCATCGATATATCGGGAGAAATGTGTTTCCATGCCGCCGAGAGGTCCGAAAATATCATGTATCTCCAACACGATTTGCGCGATCCATTGCCATTCGCATCGTCGCGCTTCGATGCCGTCGTTGCCCTCGGATGCCTCGAATACATCGCCGATATCCGCGCAACAGTCGAAGAGTTTTACCGAACGACGAAGCCCGGCGGCATGTTCTTGGGCTGTTTCGAGCGATTTGGCGACGATTGCCCTGGTAAAAATGCTCGTCAAGTCGTCTTTTTCGACGAATGGATGCGTTATCGCCAATCGCGAACGATGATCGAATCGATGTTTGCACAACGTTATCGCCATGTCGACATCGAACCCGTTGCGGGTTTTCTCATCGAAGAAACGGGCGAAACGACGCAATATTGGCGCGTCATTGCGAAAGATGCAATGGGAATGGCGGAGTAATCCCAGTCGCCAGGCGGGAGTCGTGGCGACGAGGGCAGGATGTGAAAGCCCAGCCACAAGATCAGGCGCGATGAGACGGGGGCAGAAAACGATATATCATAATATATAATCAATCATCGATGGATAGACGAGATATACAAAACGACGACGAGAATTGCCGATATTTTTGGTCGAATTTAGGCGATTGGTTTGCCGTATGCAAACGCGATTTGCCTTGGCGCAATGCGCCATCGCCCTATGAAGTATGGGTGTCGGAACTCATGTTACAACAAACGCAGGTTTCGACGGTTTTGCCATATTACGAGCGATGGATGAAGCGATTCCCCGATATTCATGCGCTTGCATCAAGCGACATCGACGACGTACTCGGGGCATGGGCTGGGCTCGGGTATTATCGCCGTGCGCGATATCTCCATGCAGGGGCTCAATACATCGCATCGCAATGCGGCGGGGTATTTCCGTCGACGATCGAGGCATTGCGCAAGATACCCGGTGTCGGCGATTACACGAGTGGTGCGATTGCCTCGTTTGCATTTGGTCAAAATGTGCCGGCAATCGATGGGAATGCCGAGCGCGTGTTTTCGCGCTTTTTTGGGATCGAAGGCGATATGACGCGCGGGGCATCGCGCAAGCGGCTCGTCGAATTGGCCGATCACGTCGCAAAACTGGGCGATGCAGCAAATATCAATCAAGCCGTGATGGATTTGGGGGCATCGCTTTGCAGTCGCGTCGCACAATGCAATCTTTGCCCGCTTGCCGATCGTTGTCATGCACAGATATATGGAAAAACGGAATCGTTGCCACAGAAATCGAAACGGATTGAAAAAACTGGCGAATATTATATCGCACTCATGCTCACCGATGGCGATAATTGCCTGATGGCTCGCCGTTCGTCGGGCGCCTTATTGGGTGGTTTGTGGCAATTCCCAATGGTTCGCGTTGCTCGCACAAAAGTTAGCGATATACGCGCTTGTGCAGAATCCGCGCGTGATACCAATATACATTTGGCACGTCATCGATTGTTTGAATACTTTGGATATATATCGATGATAGATGATATAAGCATTGAATCGTTGCCACAAAACGTCGAGCATATATTTACACATATACACATGATTGTTAGACTCGATAGAGCATATATATCGCCCGCGAAGCGCGACGCATTGCCATCGGCACTCGATACCGTCGTACCGACGACGCCAACCCAAGAGTTCCCATACGATGCTTATACGTGGACGAGCTGTGCAAATATTGGGAAAAGTATGCCATATCGTCGTTGATGAAAAAGCTCCATGGCATGGCCACAAAGCGCCCGTATTGAGCGTTAGCGAAATAGGGCGCAAAAAGCCCGTATTGAGCCCAACGGGCGAAATAGGGCGCAAAAAGCCCGTATTGAGCCCAACGGGCGAAATAGGGCGCTAGGCGTGTGTATTGAGCGGTAGCGAAATAGCACGCCAAAACGATTTTTTGTCAGTTTGATGCAGATACAAGGAAGCTAGTCCTCGCGGCGACGCTGACGCAGTAGATGCGCAAACTGGCAAAAAAAAATCCCGTATTGCCCAACGGGCGATAGGGCGAAAAAGCGCCCGTATTGAACCCAACGTGCGAAATAGGGCGCTAGCTGAGGCGTATCGAGCCCACCGGGCGAGGTAGATTTAATAGATGGGGAGTTGTTGAGGTGCTTCGAGGTCGTCGGTGACGCCTTCGAGTTTGTCGAGGTCGAAGTATTCGATTTCGAGGGCGGTGATGGATTGCGTTTCGGAGAGGTGGTAGCCGAACGTTTGCTCGGCGCCGCCGCCGTACGAGAAGACTTTGTAGAAGCCGTCGGAGGGGGATTGTGGGTTGAGGACGGCTTTTTGGCTCTTGATGTCGTACATGGCGATGTCGCCGAAGACGCCGACGGATGATTTGGCGTCGGCGTGTGCGTGACCGATGAGCCAGAGCGTGTTGTTGGCGACAGCGACTTTTGCGCCGTTGAAGACGAGGCTAGAGAGTGCGCCGTTTGCGCTTGGGTAGTAGTTGAGGACGTGTTGTTTCATGTAGAAGGCGGTGAGGTCGAGGCCTGGGTCTTCGGTGGGTGTGAGGTATTTGCTGAGTGGGTCTTTTTGGACCATGCCTTCGAAATTGTCGACGTTTGTCATGTCCCAACCGTCGGCGATTTGTGGGATTGCGCTTGTCATGTCGATGGGGAACGCGGCGAGTCGGTTGTGCGTGACGCGCGTGTCGGAGTCGTTGAGGTGGGCGTGTAGCATGAGCGGCGATTTGTCGTTGGGGACAGCCCAGAGCGTTTTGCCATCGGGAGCGGGGTAGAATCCGGCGAGCATTTGCCCGAAGACGTGGTTTTGGAGGGGCTCTTTTGCCGTTGGCGTGTCGACGACGAAGACTTCGTAGTTGGGGTCACTACCGAATGGCGAGCCGTTGGGGATTCGGCATTTATACATATCGCTGTTGCACGACTCGTTGCTGAGTGTGTGGGTTTGTTTTGCGCGTTCTTTGTTGATTTTGTAGATGCGCGTATCGAGGCAGCGCGGGACGAATAGATAGGCGTTTTCGCCGTATTCGCCGAGTCCGATTTTGGGTTGCATCGTCTTTGTAGTCGGAGCGCATTTGACCTGCTCGCCATGGTCGCTCGTGATGTTTGAGAGTCGCGGCCCGGCGTCGACGTGGTCGACATTGCCGTATTGGTCGCGGCCGCCATCGGCGACGAAAGCGCGCAAAAGCCCCGTTTCGCCATCGATATAATAGGTATAGACGCAGACGTGGTCTTCGCCGCATTTCAGCGTGGGGTGGCCTTTGAGCTGATCGGTGTGGTAGATTTGGACGAACAAGACGTTGTGATAGGCTAGGAGTTTGTAGGCGCCGTAATGAGCCAGTAGCCCATCGTCGTTGGCAATGGCTTGCGTATTGTCTTGGAGATCGACGTTTTGGAGGCCTTTGAGAACGTCGTTGACGCGTCCGCTCCAGAGGTTTTGATAGTTTTGCCCGTTGAGCCCGCCGTTTTCGGGGCCCGAGTAGCGTTGGACGAAGAGGAAGTTGTTGCCGTTGCTATAGTGCGCCAGTGCCATATCGGGTTTGGGAGACCCGACGTTGACGTATTTGCGCCCGATTTGTTTGTGCGTGCGTATATTAAATGGATACGCTTTGCCGTCGCACGTGATGACCCAAACGACGTTTGGATTGCCCGAATTGTCGTAACCTTTTGTGAGCGTACATATCTTCGATGTGATGGGGTAATCTTTTTCGTCGACGGGGATGAAGTCGTACTTTTTCGTGCCCTCTTGAGCCGGAATGAGCGCGTATGTATTGAGGTCGATGAGCCGCATCCCCGAACCGGTGGCGACGGCGATGATGCCGTTTTCGGGGTCGGGATGTGGCGAAATATCGTGTTGGTAGAAGTAGCCGAGTTTGAGCGTGCCGAGATCGAGTTTTCTGCCGTTTTCGATGGTGATATCGACGGCGGCCGGGGCGTTGGTGTCGTTGCCATTGGCGAGCATGAGGTCGGTATCGCTGACGACGCCGCCCCATCCCGAGGCGTACGAAGCGGGCTGCCGCCACGATTCGCCATTTTTGACCGAGACATTGGAGTCGGCAACGATCATCATTTTATAAGACCCCGTAGGGAGGTCGCGGAGTTGAATCTTCGGCCCATAGGATGTTTGCAGCGCCTGCGTGTAGCCGTCGCTTTGCGAGAGCTCGCGTTTGACAACGGGATTGGTGCAGGTGGCGTCGTCGGGGGCACAAAGGAGCAGAATGAGGGATTTTTCGAACGCGTTTTTGCTCGGGTCGAGGTAGGCGCGCCACAAACTCGACAATTGATTGGCCGTTTCGGAATTGAGCATGAGCGTAAATTCGACTTGTGGCTCGGGCTCTGGGGCGGTCGCCACGCAAACGCTTTGTTGGCAAACCCAACCTTGACCGTTTCGCGTGCGGCATTCGGTATCGTTGCGGCACTTTTTGGCAACGCAACCATAAGATGTACAGTCGTAATTGACGCTATCGGGGCATTCGGAAACGCTACGGCAAGCGGGCTGCTGCGGCGTCACACTCCCCCCAGGCGGCGTGTAGTTGGGGTTATTGGCGCAAACGAGCGTGTAGGGCTGGCAGTATTGGCGCGGTGAGTCGCAGTCGCGATCGCTTCGGCACGGCACCGAAGTATCGGTTTCAAAGCACCCCATCAGCGGCAACGAGGCAGAAAGACACGCACACAGAATCGATAAACGAGTAACGGGTTTCATCACAATCTCCAAGTCGTGAGAGTCAACGCCACGCCAAAATCACAACGATTTCGACGCGCTCGAATTTTAGAACCAATAACACGAGGGCAATCTTAGCGAATCGATCGGCTTGCGTCAAACACAATTGGCTTTTTTTTAATGGCTTTATGTGTTTTTTTTTTGAGGGGGGCGGGCTATGTGCTCGGGCGTGCCGCCCTTGCGCGCATACGCCCTTTTGGGGGCGGGCTATGTGCTCGGGCGTGCCGCCCTTGCGCGCATACGCCCTTTTGGGG
>SFMP01000156.1 GCA_004554395.1 Myxococcales bacterium
CCCAATTTCGAGCACGAATCGGCGGTCTTGTGAGCAACGGCAACGGGCTTTTCGTCTGTCCCCGAACTCATGGCATTGAAGAAGATCTTGATGTTTTCGTATCCGGTCGTGTCGACCTTAATCGCGAAATACTTGGCAATTTCGCAACTAAAAGCCGTTTCTTCGGGGAGTCCCTTCATGGCTGCAGCGCCTTCGCCATAGCCGCCCGTTCCCGACAAAATGCTCAGTTTCGAGCCATCGGCAGCCCAAAGCGTGGCCGAGCTCGCAGCGACACCGCTTTCGGCATCGAATTTATCGTACGTCTTGTTGTCGTCTTTCACAAGCGCATTGAAATTCCATTGGGCGAGTATAGTGCCTTCGATCTGTGGCCCTTCGACTTGGAACGTGCGCACATAGTCGTCTGAAGGCGCTCTGTCGTTCGGGAGCGGCGCACCTTTCGCCGTCGGGCACAAATACAAGCTCGTCGATGCTTGCCCCTTGTCGACGTGAACTCGGAACACGCAAGAATACGTCCCGCCAAAAAGCGATGTGAGGTTTGCATCGCCGAGGAGTGCAAATTCGCCTTCGGCGCAATCGGCGCAATCGGTGTGGCGTAACGCGCCTCTGCCGATATTCCAGCTATAGGTCGGTAGCGTTGCATTGATCGAGCAAGCAAAATCGCCCGTGATATTCGTCTGCCCAAGTCCCTGATCGGGCGTCACAAGCCCTTTGACGGTGATTTCTTTCGTTTCGGCATTGTAGTTGAGATCTTTAAACTCGCACGATTGAATCCCATCCATCGGTTGGGCTTTGACTCGGCACGTTCCGCGCGTCATCGCTTGGCAATCGGCGCTACAGCCGGGGAATCCCCCCTCTTCGTATTCATAACACGATGGTTGCCCATCTGCGCCGCAATTCTTCGCATTGAGTGCCGTGCAATCGAGATCCTTGTTTGCAAAATACGCCATGACATCATTGCCGTTTTTGTCTTTGACGATATCGCAGAACTCACCTCCATCGAGATGCCCATTGCCGCAAGTCGTCTTTTTGCAACCATCGCTATTAATCGTGCAGTCGTCGTTGCATTTGAGCTCGCCTATGACGAGCTCGCTAGACGAGTAATCGACATAATTCTTGCATGTCTTGCCACCGAAGTCGGTTTTGTCGCACACTGGCGCCCCAGATCCACACGCCGCAGCTTTGCACTGGCCCTCGAAACACTCGTTTTCGCAAGCCGCGCCTTCGTTTTGCCACGACCCATTGACGCAAACTTGTGGCTGCTTGCCATCGCATTGCTTTTTACCATTGAGATCGCATTTTCCAACTTCGACCACCTTGCACTCGCCATCGACGCAATCGCCTTCGCAAGCCGCGCCTTTGTTCTGCCACGTGCCATCGGCGCAAACTATTGGCTGCTTGCCATTGCATTGCTTTTTGCCACTGGGCTCGCATTTCCCTTCTACGACTATCTGGCAAACGCCATCGACGCAATCGCCTTCGCAAGCCGCACCATTGTTCTGCCACGTGCCATCGACGCAAACTTGTGGCTGTTTGTTATCGCATCGCTTTTTATCATTGCCATCGCACGACGGCGCAGAGCTTCTGCAAGCGTCGTTTTCGCAACCATAGGCGCACTGGTTTTCTCGAATCGCACCATCGACACAGGAGCGCAAATTGCCGTTTACGCATGTGGCCTTATACGTCTTGACGTCGCAAGCCGCCGTGGAGCTACTGTCGCTATCGTCACAACCTGCGAAAAGACACGCCACACAGCCCAATACTAATAATTCCCGTCGTCCCATTGCTCAATCCATCCCAAATGGTGTCGTCGATTCATCGTTGCCTACTCGGCAAAGCACAAATGAACCCATCTGCCACAGGCAACACCATGCCACCTGCAACATCGTAAAACGTCGAATCGTAAAACATCGAAACGTAAAAACGTCGAAAAACTCGATTTATTCGTCGCTCGAACTATCGGCCACGCAACGCGCACCCTTGTCGCCCTTGTCGACGCAACTGTAGCCCGTGATGCACTCCTCGATGGCCTTCTCGCCATGGGTACAAATATAGCGTTGATAACTATTGACGCACTCTGGTACATAAGAATCGTTAGAACACCCCAAATCAGCTCCACCACAACCCAATAAGGTTGCTCCGAGAACGACTCCAAACAGCAAACATGTGAGTTTCATTGCGTTTCCTTTTGCATCTTGCGATTTGCGCCTTATCTGCGCCATATCTGCGTCTTACCAACAGCCGTACTCGCGTGGCCTCCAAAAACACAGGCTACCACATCACGACCAAACTCGAACTCTATAGTATACTATTCTTTCGTTATGTGTACAAATATTGCCTCGAGCGTATCCCGGGGCTACGGCCTACTGGCTCGCCGAAAAATCGCATCGAGCCAAGACGCGATGCACGGGCTGCGAGTCGAGCAATTCGGCGCCACAGAGAACCATTTCGAAGACGTCGGTTTTGCCAAAATTGAGGTTGCCAATCGCCTCGATGGCATCGGTCAAATCGACTCGATCGGTATAAGTCACCGTTCGCCCAAGCAAAATCGTCGCACGATAGGGGCGCCTATCGCTCGCAAAATTCGCCATCGAAAACGCCTTTGCCAACCGCTCGTGCAATGCCTCGACGCAGTCTTTGCCACTTGCAATCCCGACTTCGATGAGCCGCGGGCACGCCGGCGCAGGCATCGCCGAAATCCCCGCCACCTCCATCGAAAACGGCGACACTTCGCGACCAACTTCCGCCATGATCTTCGCTATTTCGGGCACGGCATCGTCTTCTTGCTGCCCAATATAGAGCAATGGCAACGTGATGTATTCGGGGCGACACCAACGCGAATCGGCACCGCGATGCGTCAAAATTTTGCCGAGATCTTCCTGCAAAAACGTCAGGCGCTCGACGAGCTTCAAATCGGGCTCCAGCCCTATCGTCATGATCATTTGCGTAACCTTATATCGCTAGGCGCCCTCGACGCCCTCTCATTCGCACAAAGCCGCTATCACAGCCTCCTAAGCCACTTTTGTAGCCCAAGCCACATCCACAGCCCAAGCCACTTTTGCAGCCTCCCGCCGCCGCCAAAGCCGCCCCCCCGTCGCTGTGCATACCATTTTTGGCGACCGCACAAAATGAAACGTGATACAATACAAATGTCTTTTTTGCCAACCCCAACGACCAAATCAAAGGAGGCCCCATGAGCGACAAAACCCTCGATCAACTCGATGCCCAAATTGCCACTGTGCGCACCAAACTCGACGCCCAAATCCGCGACCTCGTCGAAGTCATCGTCAACGACATCCCGACGTTCGCGCAAAAAAACGTCCGACGCGCCTTTATCGAAAGCGTCGACCAAGTCGAAGAAAAATCCGACGACGAAATCGCCGACATGAAACGGAAGCTATCTGAATTTTCTTCGGAATTAGTTAAAAAATACCGAACTTTATTGCTCGACAATCTCGACGCCTGGATTGGCCCCGACGTGCCACTCGATACGGGCAAAACACTCGACGCCAACCCAGCCATTTCGCAGACTTTGCGCACCATCGCCACCGATGTCGAAGCATTCATCGTCGAACTCGGCATCACCCCACTCGACATCGTCTACAAAACACCCGCCTACTTCATCAACGGCAAATACGCCCCCGGCATGATCGAAAAATACTGGGCAGCACTCGCCGATCTCCGCGCCCTCGAAGCCGAACACGCCGCCGCCGTCCGCGACGCCAAAAAAGCTCGCATGGCACAACGTTGGGACGAGAATTAGGACTTCTCGCCTTCCCGTCTTATTGTCTTTTAACCTTTTTGGAGCGCCCTATCTCGCCCTTTGGGCTCAATACGGGCTCTCTTTTTCGCCAGTTTGCGCACCTGCGTCGTCAGCGTCGCCACGCGGGCGGCGGGAACGTACCGTAGTACGCCCCCTTGCCCTTGGGCTCGCTTCCTAGCATCTGCATCAAACTGACAAAAAAGTGATGGTTAGCCCTATCTCGCCCTTTGGGCTCAATACGGGCTTTGGGCGCCCTATCTCGCCCTTTGGGCTCAATACGGGCTTTGGGCGCCCTATTTCGCCCTTTGGGCTCAATACGGGCTTTTATCGCCCTATTTCGCTTTGCTCAATACGGGCTCTTGGCGGCTATTGCCCGTTGGGCAATACGCCGCCTTCCCAGGGTTGCGCTACGCTTACCCCGGGCTGTGTTCTGGCGCACTTTCAGGGCACTCTACCTAACTCAATTGCATCTCGTGGCGCATGGCTTGTATACGCGCCAGCGGCATTCCAGTCGTGTAGGTAATAATTCTATCGTCGAACTTCTGGGCAATCATCGAATGCACAATGTCGCGCATGACCTCTTCGCGTCCTTCCTCGCGTCCCTCCTCGCGTCCTTTTTTGAGCCCGTTGGCTTCGCCTTTTTTGAGGCCAGTCGCTTCCCCCTCCTCTCGTCCCCTTTTCAGGGCATCAGCTTCGACCTCATCCCTGATCTCTTCTATCCATATTCGTTCAGCTTCGCACATTTCTCTTCTCCCTATACCAGTGCACAAAAGCACATCCATTCGTTCTCTAAAGAGGCGATCCTTAAATCGTCTCAATTGACAGGATCGCATATCACCCATCATTGTACCGAGCACAGATTCGTCTTGCAACGCACCGTTTACGAAATAGATTTCGACGGGCATATCGACACGAGTTCCACTCGTGCCAGACATGCTCATTCGTTCGACGAGTTGGCCGTTGCATCCCTCGCCATGTTCGAGCAAGAAGACGACGCACACGCGTGGGAACTCGTCGAAACTCGTTCCCGCTTTGACCTCGTTCATCAAAAGCGTCGCCCCATAGAAATAGGCGCGATTGATGAGCGATTTCTCGCGCTGGCTCTGAACCTCGATATCGTAAATCGTCCCCTTCGTATCGCGTGCGACGATATCGAGTTGCGCCGATCGCCCATTGACATTGCTATAGACGACTTGCGTACGAACTTCTTTGATGACGATCGATTGATCGCCGGTTACGTGGCGCAATAGATGCGCCACGAGCTCGTTTTGACCGTGAAAAAAGACGCGCGACATGAGATCCGAGAATAACGTCAGTCCCCGCTGCAACGCCATACACGTCCATTGGGGGGCGGGAGCGAGTACTTCGACGTTCTCTTCGCACACGACTAATCTATCGTTCACGCCGTCGCACGGCGTTAGATCTGCCGCCATAGTCACCGACACTTCGCCATCTGGGCGCCCAACACCATCTAGCTTCCCATCGTTTCTATCTACCATACTGACCTCCTTTGACATGGGGGCGTTTTAGATATACGATCAAATTGTTCACTAGATCATTTTACGATAGGCGCAGGGGGCGAGTAAAGAAATAAAGAACGATGGGAGTCACACACGCCTGCTGTGGCGGGCTTTTTTGTTTAGTCGAGGTGCGTAGTTGGTATTTGGCATTGTTTGTCATTTCAGAACCCCCTAACGGGGGTTATTTCGATTTGGGTTGCTTTTTCCTCGGCGTTGCCGGGGGCAACTTTATTTAGGGCATAATCGCAACCGTTTCGAATGTCGGAGTGCCATCGCCAAACGTCAATATACACCGGATTCCTCCAGTACTATCGCGATGCAGGATATCGTAGCGAAACACAGGCGTATCGCCGAGTTCGATGTGTGGATCGATAAACCAATCGGCGTGCGATTTTTCTTCGATTCATCTTCGCCCGATTGAATCGCCTTCGTATCTTGGGGCGCATGCCCATGACACCCAGCAGCGAAGGCGAGCGACGACGATAGGGCAACGATGGCGCTACGATGCCCGCCGCGCACCATCGTCAATATCGCCCAAAAATGCGATTGGGGTTTCATTTCCCCTTCCCTCTCAATAGATCGATCAGAATCGCCATAAATGCTACGCTAACGCCATATATTTTAATCGTTCTCATCATAAGCGTGCAAATTCTTCTATACATTCGTCGCCGATTTTTCGCCTTTGGCACGGCATTCCCTTTGCAACCCAATGACTCTGCCAAAAACGACGAAGAAAAAAGCTAGCGATGGCGGCTTTTTGGGAGATGAAAAATTGCCGTCCATGTGCTAGACACATGCGGTTTTTATCGCGGTCGAGTTCGGCTGCGCCATGCCCGAGAGCCATAACACGGGCGTGTATTTCCGACTTGGAAGGTATCGAATGTCGAATTTTAAGAAATCAGAAGCGCCTGAAGGGGCGATGAGAATCCAGAAGTTTTTGAGTTTAGCAGGCGTGGCAAGCCGTCGTCATGCCGAAGAAATGATAGCGGCAGGGCGCGTCAAAGTGAGCGGGCGCGTCGTCACAGAAATGGGCACGCTCGTCGTTCCGGGCAAAAGTCGCGTCGAAGTCGACAACAAACCCGTGTTCTACTCCGAAGAGCGCAACTACATCCTCTTCCACAAACCCGCCGAGTGCATTACGACGCTCGACGATCCCGAGCACCGCACAACGGTCATCGATTTGTTGCCCAAGGGCTTGCCGCGCGTCTTCCCCGTTGGTCGACTCGACTGGGATACCGAAGGTCTGCTGTTGCTCACCAACGACGGAGACTTAGCCTATCGCCTCACGCATCCGGGAGCGAAAGTCCCGCGCGTCTATCGCGCCAAAGTCCGAGGCGAGCTCAAAGACGGATCGCTCGAATTCAAAAAATTGCAAAATGGCATCGAGCTCGACGATGGCTTTGCAAAGCCCGATCGCGTTTCGATTATCAATTTCACGGGCAATAATACGTGGATCGAAATCGAATTGCATATCGGTCGCAACCGAATTGTTCGAAGATTATGCGAAGCAATCGGGTATCCGGTTATGAAACTTCGACGCATTGCGTTTGGCAACCTCACACTCGACGGTCTCACGCTCGGCGCATTCCGCGATCTGACGCCCGAAGAAGTCACATCGCTCTATGAACAAGTCGGCGATTTGGGCAACGTTCCCATCGTGCGTAGCAAATCGGGTGTCCGATATGCTCGCGGTTTTTCGCCCAGCGAACGCACGAAAGTCCACCAAACGGCGCCTTCGAAAGAAGAACTCGATCGACGCGATTCCGAACGCAAAATGCGCGTCGAAAAACGTCCTCGCCCGTCTCGCATTAAAATCGAAGAATCGAACGACAAACGACGCCCAATGCGTGGCGATAGAAAATTCGACGACAACCGCCGATTCGAATCGTCGTGGGATTCGGGCACCGCAAAACGAGACGACAACCGCCGATTCGAATCGGCGTGGGATTCGGGCGCCGCAAAACGAGACGAACGAAACGATCGCGATGAGCGAAAATCGTTCCCGCGTGGCGACCGCGACGAGCGAAAATCGTTCCCACGTGGCGACCGCGACGAGCGAAAATCGTTCCCGCGTGGCGACCGCGACGAGCGAAAATCGTTCCCGCGCGGCGATCGCGATGAACGGAAATCGTTCCCACGCGGCGATCGCGATGAACGGAAATCGTTCCCGCGTGGCGACCGCGACGAGCGAAAATCGTTCCCGCGTGGCGACCGCGATGAGCGAAAATCGTTCCCACGTGGCGACCGCGATGAACGGAAATCGTTCCCACGTGGCGACCGCGATGAGCGGAAATCGTTCCCGCGTGGCGACCGCGATGAGCGGAAATCGTTCCCACGCGGCGATCGAGACGAGCGAAAATCGTTTGGTTCTAATCACGAGAAGAAACGCCCCTTTGCTGGTGGTATGAAGCCGAAGAAAGGTCCTCGCGGTCGCTCGTAATGGAAGATAACATGGGCTAGATGGGATAAAACGATGCGCAGAATAGGTTTATCGTTCGTCATTGCATGTATTTTGTTAAGCGCAAACAGCGCATACGCCGAAGATGATTTCGGGAAAAGCGCTGTTGCCCAAACATTATTCCAATTGGCATCGAAGCATCGTTCTGCCGCCGACTCGACCGATGGGCCACGATCTCGCGTCGACGTCGCCCCATCGACGCCCTACGCATATCGCGAAGAGACGCCAGCCAACGTCGACGAGCTCATGGCTCGAATCGAAGAACAAAATGGCGTTCTCGTGACGGAATTCGAACATTTGATCGAAAAAGATCCCCTCAATCCCGATGCCCCCAAATGGCTAGGGCAAGTTGCCGAATTCCATTACCAAATGGCGCATTATGCCTATCTGCGATCCCGTCGTGCCTGGATGGCACAACTCGATACGTGCGACGAAGAAGCCGGGACATGCGCGCCCGAGCCGACTGCCGACTATGGGGCTGCCATAGCAGATTATCGACGTCTCTACGCCTCGTATCCGAATTACGAAAAGATGGACGACGTCTTATTTCGCCTCGGCGATGCCCTCATCCGCAACCGCCAAGCGAAAGAAGGCATAAGCTACCTCCATAAGCTCACACAACAGTACCCCGACTACAAAGACCTCGACGCCGCTTATTTGGCGATGGGGGAATACTATTTTTCGCAAAAAAATACGGGCACGGCGCAAGCCGCCTATCGCAAGATACTCGATTCGTATCCGAATTCGATCTATCGCCAATATGCCGAATACAAATTGGCTTGGACATACCTCAATTTGGGCGACGAAGAGTCGTACGAAACGGCAATCGATTTGTTCAAATCGGTCGTCGAATCGATCGATAAAACGTATGCATCGGCAATAGGTAGCGATGGCTTAATCGACGAAAACAAGCTCAAAGTCGGCGAAGTTTCGTTCCGCAACCAAGCACTCAACGATTTGAGTACGACTTATGCAGAGCTCCCCGACGGCTGGAAAGCCGCTCGCGACTACCTACAGACGAAGCTCCCGCCCGACAAGGCATTGAGCAAGATCGATCAATTGGGCGGCATACTCAATGCCCAAGGCAAATACGAAGAAGAAATCGTGCTCTATGGCGAATTGCTCGCCTCGCACCCCGATTCGCCGCGAGCCGTCGATTGGTATCTCAACCGCATCAATGCCTACGAAGCTTCGAATCACCAAGAAGAAGCCGAGATCGAAACGCGGCGCGCCATCGAGGCGCTATCGCCGGCGAGTGATTGGTATCGGGCAAACGCATCGAATGCCCAAGCTGTGGCGATGGCGCGCCGCTGGAGCTCCGAACGCCTCTATGCGCTCGCGATGAAATCGATTACGACAGCCGAACAATCGAAAGATCGACGCGTTCGGAGCGACCGATTTGCCGATGCCGAACAATTGCTACGAAGAGAGATCGATTTTTATCTCAAAGAAGCGCCGGCATTCGACGTCTATTATAGTTATGCTTACGTACTCGACGAGATATCGGATATGGCACTCGCTGCGACAAAGTCGTCGAAAAAGTCGTCGCCATCGCCCGATCAAACAGCCCTTCTCGATCGCCTACGCAGTGCCGCCCAAGTGTACCAGAAGATTATCGATTGGGAATCGCCCGATGCCGAAATGGCAGAGCAAATCCGCATAGCTGCCAATCGCCAAGTCTTCGTCTATGCCAATATATTGGCAACATCGGACGCGGAGTGGTCGATCGTTCACTCGGCAAAGATGCAAAACTTCGTCGAAGAAAAGCGCGACGGCAAAGTCCTCGAAAAAGAAGACCTGACCGAGGCGGAACGGGGATTTGTGCGATCGGCAGAACAATATGCGGCGCGCTACCCGACCGATGACGAAACGCCCGCATTTTTATGGCGCGCCGCCGAAATCTATCGATCGCATCACGATTACGATCAAGCCGCCCAACGCTTCGATCAAATCATCTCGCACTTTCCCGATCACGAATATGCCGCCGTATCGGTCGGATCGATGTTTGAACTTTATTATAAGGCGAATCGATACGATAAGATTGAATATTGGGCAAAGTATATGCGAGATCGGAAGAACTTTAAGCATTATACAGCTCGCGAGCTCGAAGATACGGCATCGTTTGCCATCGATAAACAAGCGACGATACTCGCCGATAATGGCCAGATCGACGAAGCCGTTTCGACGATTTTGCGCATTGAATCGTCGTTTGAATCGCGTCGCGATCTCGCGACATCGGCACGCCTCAAAGCCGCAACATTCGAAGAAACTCGCAGGTATTACAAATCGGCAGCCGATATATTACAACCGATTTGTGTGAATTCAGAATCGGGTGCCGATACGCCCCAAAATGCCGCCCTCGCTTCGTACCGCCGCGCCGGCGATTTGTCGCAAATCGTCAGATTTCGCGAAGCCGCCGACGCTTGGGCAAATGCCGCAAAGATATATTATCAATACTTTGCCGATCAAATGCCATCGCCACAAACACCAGCAATAAAAGTCAATAAAAAATCGAAGAAGTCACAAAAAAGCAGCCCTGCCCAATCGATTGCAACGACGATCGATTCGAAATCACGAATCCAGGCTGGCTTATCGATTATATATGGCGCACAAATGTATCGAGATCTCGACGATGCAGACGCCGCGTCGGGGCTCCTCGATCTATATATACAAAACAATACAACCGGTATATATGATATATGCCGACGCGGCGACGATATCGTCATTTGCAACGATATCGATCATACAAATTCGGCATCTGGTGCTGATTCTAAAGACATTGTAAACGAACAAATCGTTGCAAATCGGCTATCGGCAATATTGGAAAGAGCGAGTTTATATACAACGGCGAGCGACCAATATATATATTTATCGCAATTTGTCGACGAAGTCGCCGGGAGCGCCGCCGTGCCTGCGCAAAAACGCGCCTTTTTATTACAAACGATTGCTTATGCTCTCGAGGCAAACGACGGCACGGCGGCGCAAAATCTCATCGACAAATTGACGATCGACGACACTTGGACTGCCACTGAAAAAGCACAACTCGCCTATGACAAGGGCCGTTGCATGCAATTGGCATTTGAATCGGTCGCGCTCGAATTCCCAATTCGCGTTTTGCGCAAGAGGATCGAAGAAAAGGCGAAGAAACGCCAGCAAGCCGAAAAGTTTTATCGCGAAGCGATTGGCTATCGTTCGGCCTCGATATCGACGGCGGCGGCTTATGCATTGGCACAAATGGCGCTCCATTTCCGCGATGCATTCCGCGAGCTACCGCCGCCGCAAGAATTGGCAAACGATCCCGATGCACTCGAAGAATATACGACGTGGATCGAAGACGAACTCGTGTTTCCCGCCGAAGATGCCGCGGCCTCGTTGCTCGACGTCGCCCATCAAATCACGCTCCAACTCGAATCTTATACGACGTATTCGCATCGGTCGGCGCAAGCCCTTGCCGAACTCAAACCCGACGAATACCCCGTCATTCGCCCATCGGTATCGGGAGATTAAGCCCATGCGTTCGCTCAAGATCTTTTCGGGTTCATCGCATCGAGAACTCGCCGCTTCGATAAGTACAGCCCTAGGGCGAGATCTGGCGCGGTCGACGACGACGACGTTTTCGAACGAAAACGTCGTCGTGCGAATCGAAGAAGATGTGCGCGGTTGCGATACATGCGTCATACAAACAGCGGCGTCGCCATTGCATCGGCACATGATGGAATTGTTTATGCTCTGCGATACGTTGCGCGCATACGGGGCGCGATCGATATGCGCAGTAATTCCATATTTTCCCTATATACGGTCCGATAAACAAGACAAACCCGGGATCGCCATCACGGCGCGACTCGTCGCCAATTTGCTCGAAACATCGGGCGCAACGACGACGCTATTGATGGATTTGCATTCGCCACAAGCGCAGGGTTTTTTCAGGATTCCAGCGCATGTTTTGACGGCAAGGCACGTCTTAGTCGATTATCTCAAAACACTCGATTTGCACGATGCCGTGCTCGTGAGCCCCGACGCCGGCGAGGTCAAAGACCTCGTGCCATATACGGAATTGCTCAATTTGCCGATGGCAATCATCGATAAACGGCGCGTCGACGATACCGAAACGCCGCATTTGCATGGGATCGTCGGCGATGTGAGCGGAAAGACGGCAATACTCATCGACGACGAAATAGCATCGGGTGGGACGATTTGTCGATCGGCAGAACTATTGATGGCGCAAGGGGCTCGCCGCGTTTGGGCCCTTTGCACGCATCCCGTTTTTTCGGGCGCGGCCGTCGAACGCCTAGCCGCAGCCCCCATCGAAAAGATCATCGTCACCGATTCGATTCCGCTAGGCGTCGAAAAGCAGATCGACAAATTGACCGTATTATCGGTTGCAAACGTGTTCGCAGACGCCATTCGCGCACAGTTTGAGTTTTAGAGGCGCAGCCACACCGGCGTATTGAGCGATAGCGAAATAGCCGGTGCAAAAGCGCGTATTGAGCCCCCGCCGTGGGGCGAAATAGCGCGAAAGCGTAGCGTATTGCCCCCGCTCGGGGGGCAATAGCGTAGCCACACCGGCGTATTGAGCGATAGCGAAATAGCCGGTGCAAAAGCGCGTATTGAGCCCCCGCTGTGGGGCGAAATAGCGCGAAAGCGTAGCGTATTGCCCCCGCCGGGGGGCAATAGCGTAGCCACACCGGCGTATTGAGCGATAGCGAAATAGCCGGTGCAAAAAGCGCGTGGCGCGGGGTGGCGACGTCAGCAGTGGCGCGAGAGTGCGATGAATGCTTGCTGCGAGGGGATGAGGGCTTCGAAGAGTTTCGATTGTGCCATGATGCGCATCCATGCAGTGAGGATGTTGGCGGCGGCGGGTGCGACGTTGGCGTCGCTGGGGGGCTGTGCGGTTGTCGCGGCGAGTGCGCCAAGTGCGAGTGCGAAAGTGCCGATGGGGAGGACGGGGAAGCGCGTCGTTTCGCGGAGGAAGACGGCGTTGTGGAGTGCGTAGCGTGCGAAGCGCCATAGGGGTGTTTCGCCGTCGATGGCGGCTGGGCAAAGAGGGCTGCGCAGGGCGTTGGCGAGGCTTGCGACGTGTGTTGCGTGGACCGATGTGCCGAGTGTTTGGGCGATGGCGTCGACGGTTGGCGCAAGGGCTGCGAAGGCGTGGCTAACGTCTTGTAGGAATGGTTTTGGAAGTTTTGTTTGTGGCTGGCGGTTGCCCGAGACGAGTGCGGGGAAGAGTTCGGCGGCAGGGATTTTTTCGCGCCCGAGCCAAGCGATGATTTCGCGTTCTTGGTCGCAAGCCATGGCGCGTTCTCGTGGGTTGGGCGATTGGATGGGTGGGCGTGCGGCGGCACTCGAAACGAGGTCTTCGAGGATGGGGCGCATTTCGTCGGAGCGCATGTAGGCGTCGTAGGCGTCGGGCGGGGCGGGGACTAGGCTGCACGTGTGATAATTGGCGTAGCAGTAGGGTTTGATGGCGATGCGAATGTCGTCTTCGGCGCGGATGGCGATGAGCGGGAATCGGCGGCATGCGGGGGGTTTGTGGGCGGCGCCGAATTGCGCATGAATGCGGCAACGCAAATTTTCATCGAGAAAACAGCAAGATTTCTGTGGAAAATTCAAGAAATAGAGGCAACTGCCGTCGGGTTTTAGCCCTTTCATGAGAGGATTGAGCGTCGGCGGCATGGAACCGTCGTGGGCAAACGCCTTTTGAGCTTCGGAGACGTTGGCTTTTTCGGCGTCTGAGAGCGGGCCGACGAGCTGTGCCATGCACGAGCATCCGCACATATCGCACGTGTGTTCGAGGGGGTAAGGTATGACGATAGACATGACGATTCCTTGAATTGGGGCTGGGGGCGCGTTACTTTTTGAAGCCGTAGCCGATGAGCGATTCTTCTTTCTGCCCTTCGCAGTTTGGGTCGGACGAAATGAAGTGATCGCCAGTGGTGGCAATATAGCATCGATAGATGGGCGATGTGCCGGCGACTTGAGTTTTGTAGACGTAGCCCATGGGCCCCATATTGAATTGATTTTCGCAGTTGGCCAATGTCGAAATGAGCGTGTGATCGCCATTTGGCCCACCGACGCGGCATTCGTAGACGAGTTGCGTATTGGGGGCTTGTTCGCGCAATATGTGCCATGTTTGTTCGACTTTTACGCCGCTTGGGAATTGTCGCGACGTGACCCAGTGCTTTTTGCCGTTGTAGCCGCGCATGAGTGGGACGTATGGCAATATATCGAATCCGCACGAAGGCCAGCCCGCCCCGACGCCTTTGCGATTGGCTAGGGCAAACGTCGTCCAAGCGGGTTTTGGCGAGCGATCCTCGTTCCAGAGCCCGCAGCCTAGCCCACCTGCCACTTCATCGGGGTGATCGACGAGTCGATGATAGACGAAGCTGGTGATGCCAGGCGTGCCCAAGACGTTTCGGAAGGCTTGGCACAATTGGGCTTGTTGGCGTTGTTGCATACTCGCACCGACTCCATTAATGCCGTTTTCGGTGAGTTGGATCTCCCAAGCGTGCGGATCGTTGGGATAATTTTGGCGTAGCCATCCGGCGAGAACGCCGATGTTTCCGAACGAAATGATGCCGTGGTTGTTGTAGTCGTTGGCGCCGAATTCTGGGCTCGCCAAATCGGGTGGGTAGGAGTGAAAAGCGAGCATCCAATCGCGGTTTCCGAGTTTTGGCACGAGCGTTTTGAGGAAATTATCGGCGCGATACGAAATACCTTTTGTGGCTCCGAAATAGTGGTCAAACGAGATGAGTACTTTGGCGTTTTTCTGTTCTTTTTTGATGTAATCGTAGGCGGCATTGTAGCTATCGGCATAGACGCGCGTCCACGTATTGAGATTGCAATTCGTGTCGGAGCAGCCGATATTAAACCACATATAGGAATTGACTTCGTTGTGAATGACGAAATCGGCGACGCGCCCGTTGCCCTTTTCGCCGTTGAAGAAATTCGCCACGAAGCCGGCAAATCGGCCATAATCGCTGGCTTTCCCATCGACGGGGGCACAGAACATCGGGGCTTGTACAACTCTTTTCTTCGGATTGACGCAGTCGCGTCGAGCCCAATCGGGGACGCCGTAGACGACGGCGGTCACGACGACGCCGTGATTTGTGTATTCGCGGATGGCGTCGATAATGGCTTGGTTTTTATTGAAGCAATAGCCGTCGTATTGGACTTGGTTTGCGCCACACGACTTCGATTGTTGCGGTTGCCATTCAGCCCAGACGAGGTTCATGGCGACGCCGTGGACTTCGTTTCCGATGATTTGTGCGCGATCTTGGAAATCGGGTTGCAAGCTCTTGATGCTCTTTCGCACGGGATATGTATCGCGGACGCTCGTCGGTTTATCGACGCAGACGTTGTTTTTGCAATCTTGCGAGCTCGAGCACGATCCACATTGGATAGTTATTCCGCAGCCGTCGCTTGTCGATCCGCATTTTTTACCTTGTTCGGCACAAGTCTTTGGTTTGCATTCGGGATTGGTGCAGACGTTGTTTTTGCATTCTTTTGCCCCCGAGCAGGAGCCACAGTTGAGCTTTCCGCCGCAACCGTCGTCGATGGTGCCGCAGTTTTTGCCCTTTGTCGCGCAAGTCGTGGGGCTACAAGGGGGATCGACGCATTGATTCGAAGTGCAGACCTTGACATCGGCGCACGATCCGCAATCGAGTGCATTGCCGCATCCGTCGTTGACGGTTCCACATTGGGCACTTTGGGCTTCGCATGTTTGTGGCGAGCATTTGTCGGCGCATGCGCCGTATTGGCAGAAGGGGGCATTGCCTTGGCAAGCGTTATCGCAAGATCCGCAGTGTTTGACGGTGTCGAGCGTCGTACAAGTGTTGCCGCAGCACGATTCATCGGGGCGGCAAAGCGACGAACCGCATTTGACGACGCAATCGCCGTTTTCGTCGCAAACTTTGCCATCGCTACATTGGCAAGTGGGCTTGACATCGCATTTTCCGTCGACGCAAGCGATGCCATCGGGGCAGGCGACGCCACATGTACCGCAGTTTTTCGGATCGGTGAGCACATCGATACACGTCTCGCCACAACACCGACGATTGGAATCGCATGCGGGCGAGCACGTCTTCGCACTTGGCGATTTGCACGATCCGCTATCGCAGACTTCGTGATTGCGGCACTGATTCCAACATTTTCCGCAGTGATAGGCGTCGCTATTGGTATCGACACAAGTCCCGGCGCAACACACCATTGCAGATCCGCATTCGGGCACGCATTTATCGCCTTCGTAGGCGATGATCGTCGCGTCGTCGCATCCATTTGCCATCATCGCGCACGCGATTGCCAACGTGCTCCAATATAAACGATTCGATTTCACAGCTTTTCCCCTCCGAAAGAGGCTCGCCTAGCGCCCAAACCCAAGCCCTGTGCACCTCCGTATTGATGTGTCTCTTTATATCGCATTTTTCAATTTGTTGGAATAAAGTCGCGACGAACGAAGAAAAACTGCATTCGATGAATTTTTATGTTGACATGAGCCCGAATAGTATGTATATGCCGCCCTCGTTCGGGAGACCGACACGGGGCGTAGCGCAGTCTGGTAGCGCGTCTGCTTCGGGAGCAGAAGGCCGGAGGTTCAAATCCTCTCGTCCCGATGATAAACGCACGAAATTCTATTTCGTGCGTTTTTTTTTACGCAAAAAATGGTACACATGCAGCGAATGCAGTTGGCGCACTTGTACCGTTTCGGCACGTTTTGGCCAAATATTGCCAACTGTGGCTTCTAGCTCTAACTTACGAGTCGCTTGAAATCGAGACCATCATGAAGTGTCAGGATGAGATAAGGGAAATCCTCAGCAAAGATCCAGAAAACTTCCAAGCCTTATACGAATTGGCTCGCAGTTTTAGTCAAGAAAAGAGCTATGCGGCTTGTTTTGCAATGGCCGATAGGGCGATTGCGAGCTACGAAGTGACGCCTGTCGAGGGCGAGCAGAACCATTTCTTCGAGCTCAAACGGCTCCACGCGCTTTTGTTGCGCGATCACATGTTCGACATCGTCGGGCCAGCGGCGTCGATGCTCGATCCGCGATGGAAACCCGCCTTCAAACTCGGGCGCCCCCGAGAACTCGCCCTTTGCATCGGCACGCATCATTTGCCCATTCTCCACGAAGCCCTTTGCGCCAGTCAGCTCAAACGCTTGCGCTTCCTAAACCTCAGCATTACGGGCAATGCGACGAAAGCCGTCCAAGCCCTTCTCTACGGTCGCTACGATACTCTGCGAGCCCTGTCGATCGCGTTCGACGAAATGCCCGATATGGCGCATTTGTGCCATTTCTTCGAATTCCTCGCGCCGCATTTCGCCGACATCGTTTCGTTCAAATTGCGACTCCCCAGAATCGACGACACACTCGCCATTCGCGTAAGACGAGCCTTCGATCGGCTCGAGTTCTTTTCGCTCGAATCGAACGAGCGACTGATGAGCGAGAGCATTTGCGAATATATCGCCGACGACGCGAAATCTCAGTCGCTCATGCGATTGGGAATCGTCGGAAGCCGAATCGGCGACAATGGCTTATTTGCGCTCTTTTCGAGCGACAATCTCAACGCGCTTCAGGCACTCGATTTGCGCGATGGCACGCTCACCAATAACGCCGCTCGCGTCGTGACTGCTGCGCACTCGCTGCCACAGTTGCGAGCCCTCGATTTGCGCTACAACGAAATCGACCCTGCCGGCATCGATATGCTCATGCGGGGAAATATCCAATGCAAAGTCGACGGGCAACACGTGCGGCCTGCCTCGGCTCTATAATATAGATATCAAACGCCATCGGCGTAGAAATACGGTGGGCAAACTCGCTCCCAAAAAGCCACGCCTCGGCTCTATAATTTCGACTCTATAATAATATAGATATCAAACGCCATCGGCGCAGAATACGGCGCGTGATGGCGTCGATCGTTCTATTTGAATCGAATCGAATTGACGGCTTGTGCACACCATTTTTTATTGTTGACGTATTCTTCGACGTCTTGTGTGCACGAGATGACGAGCGTTTGATCGTCGTTAAACAAGATAGTCTGATCGACGGCGACTGTTTTTGAGCGTTTGTAGCTAAATTCGTAGCTAAAGACGTATGCCGCCCCCGGCGCGAGTGCGTCGTCATACGTCGAACTCGTCACTTTGAAGTTTTCGATCGACGAGTTTTTCTTCATGCGTTGGATGATTTCTTTTTCGTAAGCCTTTGGTGCCTCGGCCGCTTGATCGATCTTGGCTCGAACCGACATAATCGTGATGACGGGCGAGAAGCTGGGCGGATTGTCGAATTTCACCACTGGTTTGAGCAATTCTTCGGGCGAAATCGACGGATCATCGCGAAGAGCTTCGTCGTTTTTCATCTGCCTATCGCGGTCGGCATTGAGATTCGTCTGCTTCGGATCGCCCGAATACTCGGGGAAAAAGGCGACGTCGATGCGATCGAACATCTTCGGCGAAATGTTATTGGGCAAGCTCGATTTCATCGCGGCTATATTCGACATATCGACATAAGTCCACCCCTTCGGCGGCTTGATTTCATAGCCCAAATAGCTCGTATACACGCCCTCTTCGTCGTCGAACGTGCCCGCCATTGCCGAAAAGGGCAATAAAACCGCTAAAACCGTCAATAATATACGATGCATAACTCTTCCTATTGTCACGCCTATCGCGCGTTGTCACGCCTATCGCGCGTGAGATGCCAAACGCTTGCGCCGCTGTCGTCGACATTATCTTGCAAGAAATGCCGATGCACCAGCCCAGCCGTAGCGCCCGATCCCCTGCGCACAGAAAAAAAAAGACAACAAACGTCGCGTTTGTTGTCTCATTTTCTCAGAAAGAATTCAATCTCTCCGACTATCGATATCGTCGCAATTAGCCTTCGACCGAATTGAGCAAGCGCGTGAGACGGCTAATTTTGCGGCTCGCACGTTTCGCTGGAATGACGCCCTTGGAAGCGGCTTTGTTCAATTCCGCCACCGTGTTCTTCAACGTCTCGGCAAGACCTTCTGCATTGCCTGCCACGGCTTCGCGGAAATTGCGAATGGCATGTTTAACTTTGGAACGACCAGCACGATTGCGCTCGGTGCGCACGGCGGTCTGACGAATGCGTTTCATGGCTGATTTATGATGCGCCACTGTTTTCTCTCCTCAAAGATACCGTGAATAATGTGCGGTTTTCGACTGCCAAAAACTGGACACCGCACGATGAACGCAGATTCCTACCATAATGCGACGCCTTTGTCAATCGATATCGACTCATCTATCGACGACACGCCAACACGCCGACGCCGATAGATCACCCGGCATCGTCCTTTATCGGTCTACGATTGCGGTTCGCTCACGACGGGGGCACCCGTAAAGGGATCCGATACGTCGCCCGCAACGAGCGCCGTTATCACTTGGAAAAGCAAAAATGCAGCCGTGAAGAGCGCCAATAAACCGAATACCGTATAACCGATATGTCGGAAACGACGTGCCAAAGCATCGATGGCCGCTGAATCTTCAGCGCAAGACACTGCATCGCTTTGCCCTGTTACTACCGCCGTTTCTCGTCGCTCTTGTTTTGAGCTTTCCAAACTCATCCCAAACCTACCGTCCGTCTGTTCGCCATGCACATCGCACTTTTATGCCGTGCCATGCGCATTAAACTTCAACCGCCGCGCCATTCCTGATAAAAGAAAACGCGTAAGAATCCGCGGCGCATTCTCTAATGCAATTCGACTCGCGTTTCAAGACTCTATTTGCACACAACAATGCGATGAATAAATTTCAACAACTTCGCGACACGATCGTCGAGAATCAACGACTCTATGCGCTGACCAAGCTCGAGGGTTCATCGTGGATCAAACGGCGTTTCTACGGCTTCATCTCGTTCATTTCGATCCTCTACTCCGAAACCGATAACTTCAAAATATTCATTCGAGCCGCCAGCGGCACCTACAACACCATGCTGGCTCTCGTCCCGTTCATGGTCGTCGGTGGCAGTCTCATTCTCACGTTTAACAAGTCCGCCACCATTCCATCAATCGTCGCACAAATCAACGAATACGTCATTCCCGTCGCTGGCGATACGATTGCGACATTCCTCTCCGAGAGCCTCACCCGCACCCTCGACCTCGGCTTGGGACCCATCGGTCTCATCTCCCTACTCGTCACGAGCGTCATGCTCTTCGTCCACATCGAAGACTGCTTCAACGACATTTGGCACGTTCCCAAACCGCGCGCCTTCTACTTGCGCATCCTCATCTTCTATGCCATCGTCACCCTAGGCCCCATCATCTTCTCGTTTTCGATCTATCAAGCCACCCAACTCTTCCCCGAAAACTTCATCGTTAGTGCGTTTGTTTGGAAGATAATTCGAGAAATTCTCATATTTACTGCATTTTGTACAGTCGTCTTCAAATTTCTCCCCAACGCTCGCGTCGACTTTAAATACGCCATCATTCCCGCCTTTATCGTCGCCCTCATCCTCGAGGCGCTCAAATTCTTCTTCAGTTTCTACCTCAACATCGCCTTCCGCACCGACTCCAACTATTCCATACTCTACGGCGCCATCGGCATCATCCCGTTCACGCTTTTGTGGCTCTATTTGTCGTGGGTCATCTTGCTCTACGGCGTCTCGACGAGTTACTGCATGCAAAACATGCAAATGCTCATCCGAAGCCGGCTCAACGATTCGCCCAACACCGAAACGTGGACTTTCCTCGGCGCCTACGCCCCCATCGAAGTGCTCAGCGCCCTCGTGCGCAACCTCTGCAGCGGTGCCCCACCGATGACCACCGACGAACTCGCCACCGAATGCGCCTACCCATCACAAGCCATTCAAGCCATCCTCGCCAAATTCAAAGAGCTCGGCATCGTCAACATCATCGACGGCGAGTACTCCAAATCCTACATTCTAGCTCGCCCCCTCGATGCCATCCTCATCAACGAAGTCGTCGCCAAATTCGACGAATCGACCCCACGCGCGCGCAAATACCCCAAACTCCACGCCTTCGTCGAACAACTCGTCGCCGCGCAAAACCAAATCTGGGCAAACAGCAACGCCAACGTCTTGCGCGAAGACGGCGTCGCACTCCAAGACGTCAGCCACACCCCCACCACGACGCTCCACATCGAAGGCGCCGACGAAGCTGAAGGCAACACCTAGCGCGTTTTTTAATTTTTCAGGAGGGGGCGCGAGCCCCCTACGCCGCTTTTTTGCGCTTTTGGGCACGGCCGTATATCTTCAGATGACAAAGCAGGTGCCCAAAATAGCGCATCTAGACGCCGCGCCGATCTCATTTTGCGCTAGTTTGAGGCAGATGCGAGGAAACAAGGAGGAACGCAAGGGCGCGGCCACACGGCCGTAACCGCGCGCGACGACGCAGATGACAAAGCAGGTGCCCAAAATAGCGCAAAATACGCGTCTACCCCCAGTGCGGGGAGTTCCCCGCAACGCCCCCCCAATACCCTACCATGCCCATATTCTGCCCCCATTTTGGCGCAAAAAAAACCGGAGCACAAAGCTCCGGCTATATCTTCAGGCAAATGCCCAAATCGTTTGATTATTCTGCAGCAGCAGCAGCTTCTTCGGCAGGAGCAGCAGCTTCTTCGGCAGGAGCAGCAGCTTCGCCTGTTGCCGTCGTTTCGGCAGCAGCTTCTTCTGTCGCTTCGGCTTTCGCTTCTTCTGTTGCTTCAGCTTTCACTTCTTCTGTTGCTTCAGCTTTCACTTCTTCTGTTGCTTCGACTTTCGCTACTTCATCGGTCGCTGCTTCAGGAGCCGCTTTCGGACCGCAAGCCGTCATTGCAAACATCGCAAACATGATTAAAAGAGCAGCAAGCTTTTTCATGAGATTCTTCCTCAAAAGTGACAAACACACACACAACTACATCTGCAACAATGCAAATGCAATCACAATAGCCCAAGGATTCCCAAAAATCCCGAGCCGTTTTTGCCGTATCTACTACTTAACGCACGGTGTCAAGAAATATCACGCATGTCGATTTTCGAAAAAGTGCACTTTTTTGAATATATTTGAATAAATTTGTAGCGACGTTTTTCGCGATTATCGCTCGATCTGCGCCATTTTTAGCGGTAGCGCAGCCCCAATTTGTCGGTCGCCAGGCACGAAAAAAGCGCGCCGTATTTCGCAGAAATAGGCGCGCCAAATGCGGAGGCGTATGCGCGCAAGGGCGCAAGCCCGAGCACATAGCCGTAGCCGGAGCCCGTATCGCCACAGGCGATAGGGCGACCCCAACGAAGATTAGACGGCGCGGACGCCGATGAGGCCGTCGATGCCCGTAATTTTAGTGGTGTCGACGGCGGTGGAGACTTCGACGATGGCGTAGGAGACGTCGCCGCGCGTTTGCGATGTCATGGCGGCGATGCCGGGGATGGCTTTGGCGATTTGGGCTAGGAAGTCGGCGTTGTTGCGAGCGGTGAGGGTGAGGCGCTGGGCGGCGTTACCGCGAGCGAGTGTGCATTTGGGGAAGTTGACGGAATTGATGATATTGCCGTTTTCGAGGAAGTCGATCGTTTGTGTGGCGGCCATTTTGGCGCAGTTGTCTTCGGCTTCGGGGGTCGAGGCGCCGAGGTGTGGGAGGCAGATGGCGTTTTCGGCTTGGAGCAAGGCTTCATCGCCGAAGTCGGTCACGTAGCAGGCGATGTGGCCCGCGGCGAGTGCGGCGACCATGTCGGCAGAATTGACGAGACCACCGCGCGAGAAGTTCATGACGCGGACGCCGGGATTCATCTTGGCGATGGTGGCGGCACAAATCATGTTCTTCGTTTCGGGCGTTTGGGGCACGTGTAGGGAAATGTAGTCGCAAGCCGGATAGAGCTCATCGATATCGGCGACGACTTTTGTGCCGGCTGGGAGTAGTTTTGCATTTTCTTCGTTCAAGAAGGGGTCGAAGCCAATAATATTCATGCCGAGAGCGGCGCAGTCGTTGGCGACGATTCGACCGATGGCGCCCAATCCGACGATGCCGACGGTTTTTCCTTTGAGTTCGGGGCCGACGAATTGCGATTTGCCTTTTTCGACGAGTTTAGGGACTTCGTCGCCGTTGCCGATGAGAGTCTTTTCCCATTGCGTGCCGCGGATGATGGGGCGCGACGCGGCGAGCATGCCTAGGAGAACGAGTTCGGCGACGGCGTTGGCGTTGGCGCCAGGTGTGTTGAAGACGACGATGCCGTGGTCGGTGCATTTGGGGAGCGGAATGTTGTTGACGCCGGCGCCGGCGCGTGCGACGCATTTGAGCGATTTGAGGGCGTCGTAATCGAGTTCGTGCATGTCGGCCGAACGCAATATGACGGCGTCGGCGTCGTTCAATTGGGCATCGATGGCGTATTTAGCGGCGTCGAAATGGATGAGTCCAACGGGCGAAATCTTGTTCATCGTGTGAATTTTATACATGCTAATTTCCTTATTCTCGAATATTATTTATATGCGAATGGCATATTCTAATGCAAATGGCGTATTGAAAGAAAAGGCGGCATGAAACGCCTGCAAAGGGAGGCGCAACATGCCGCTAGCAGGAATTAAGCGACGGGGTTCTCTTTGGCGAATTTCGTCATGAAATCGATGAGGGCTTTGACGCCATCGATCGACATGGCATTGTAGATAGAGGCGCGCATGCCGCCGACCAAGCGGTGCCCGGCGAGGTTGACGAGACCGGCTGCGGCGGCCTCGGAGACGAATTTTTTGTTGAGGATGGCGGCTTTTTCGGCGTCGATTTCCTTGGTGAGGAATGGGATATTCATGAGCGAACGGCTACCCTTTTCGACGGTGGCGTGGTAGTAGTCGGAATTGTCGAGGTAATTGTAGAAGAGTTCGGCTTTTTCGACGTTGCGTTTTTTCATGCCTTCGGCGCCGCCTTGTTCTTTGACCCAATCGAGGACGAGCCCCATGACGTAGATCGGATAGGTCGGGGGCGTGTTGAACATCGAACCGTTTTTGGCGTGCGTATCGTAGCGGAGCATGGTGGGAACGCTCGAGGGCAAATCTTCGCGGATGAGGTCTTCGCGAACGATGACGACGGTGACACCAGCGGGAGCCAAGTTCTTTTGGGCACCGGCATAGAGCAAACCGAATTTCGAGACGTCGAGCGGCTCGGAGAGGATGCACGACGAAATGTCGGCGACGAGGGGGATGGTGCCCGTGTCGGGGAGGTGTTCCCATTTCGTGCCGAAGATCGTGTTGTTGAGCGTGATGTGAACGTAGTCGTAGTCGCCTTCGACTTTGTCGAGCTTGGGAATGTAGCAGCAACCGCGATCACGCGAGCTGGCGACGACGTCGACTGTCGAATAAAAACGGCGAGCTTCTTCGATCGCTTTTTTCGACCAAACGCCTGTGTCGGCATAGGCTACTTTGTCGCCCTTCTTCAAGTTCATCGGGATCATCGCAAATTGCGTGCTCGCACCGCCCTGCAAAAAGAGCACTTTGTAGTTGTCGGGAATCGACATGAGTTCGCGCAATTTTGCCTCGACGCCTTCGATAATCGGTTTATATGCCGCCGATCGATGGCTCATTTCCATGACCGATTGACCCGTGCCGTGGCAATCGAGCATCTCTTTGGCACAAATTTCCAAAACTGATTCGGGAAGGGTCGAGGGACCTGCAGAAAAGTTAAATACGCGGCTCATGAGCTTTCTCTCCTAAAAAGATCTACCATGCTGTGCAAAAACCGATGACCACCAACGGTTGTGCGAGTTCATGATGTGAGATTTCTGGATTGGAAATAGGGAAAAATCGAAGTCAATTTCTCAACGAGATACAACCACTTTGCGAACAGAAAATCAACTACCATTTCACCGAAAATGCCGCATTTATCGGCTTTTTAGTCGTATATGTGGGCGTCGGTGCGCGATGTATTCCTTGCACGCAAATGCATCTCATTTGGGCGAAATGTGGGCTTTTTGCACACGAATGCATAAAAAATTAGACTTTTACCGACATGTGGTTATATTGGATTGCAAGGGGGGAGGATTGGCGAAAGCCTTATTGGCGAAAGCCTTATTAAGGAGAACGATAAATGTCGGAATTTGAAGTAAAGCAAACGCGCAACGCGCGCGAAGATGATTTACACCCCGTGCTTAGTCTTAACAAAACCCCACTCGACGTCAAGAAGAACGACGCCGATATCGACGAGCAAGAAGCACTCTGGAGTCGTTCGCTCGAGTTTTTTGAGCAGATGAAATCTGCGCAAGCAATCTAATTTGCTTTTTTCAGAGCGTCATTCATAGATAATGCCGGCTCGCGGTTACGCGTGCCGGTTTTTTCGTTTTTTGGGTTTGGCGTTTTTTGCGCTTCGCGCGGTTTTTGCGCTTCGCACGGTTTTTTTTGCGGGGGACCAGTCCCCCGCACCCCCACGCCGCTACGCGGCTTTTGAGGCTTGCGTTTTTGCTTTTTATAGAGCGGTTTTTGGGTTTGGCAGTTTTTTGCGCTACGCGCGGTTTTTTGCGCTACGCGCCGCTTCCAAACGCTCACGCACTTTCGCAAAAACCTCCCCACCCGAAAACACGACGACTAAATCGTCCGACTCCACATCGCGCGAAAGCACATCGTATAACGCCTCACACGAATCAAACGCCCGCGCACTGCGTTCGCGAATCGCACATATCCCAGCCGCCATTGCCTCACTCGATATTCCCGCCACGACTGGCTCACCGCCCGAATCGAGCGGAAATAAATAAACGCCATCGGCTGCCGCTAAAGCATGACATAACGCATCCCAATGATGCGACATCAACGAATAACGATAGGGATGATAAACGGCAATGACCCGCTTCGCTCGCTTGCGAAGCCACGCAATGTCGTTTTCGACACACGTCGGATGACTCGCATAATCCGTCGCCAACAAAACATCGCCAATGCGCTGAACTTCACATCGATCGCATAAGCCTCGATAACGCGGCAATACCGAAGCCGCCTGCTTCATCTCCATACCACAGACGATCGCAACGCCAATCGCCGATACCAAATTCTGCGCATTCGCCCGCCCACATAACGCCGGCAAAAGCTGGCAAATATCGCCACCGCAATCGCGCAACGTCACTCGGCAATGCCCCGAACCATCGGGTTCGGCGATTTCATAGGCTAAATCGGGCGCACGAACCGGGCTATCGGCACCATCGGGCACTATCCAATATATCGACGAACAATCGGCTAATCGCTCATAGAGCAAACCCGCACCAACCCCTGCATAATGGATAACGACTGCCGCACCCGCCGCCAAAACGCGGCGAACATGAACTTCGAACGAATCGACAATCGATTCGAGATCGCCATAGACGTCGAGATGATCGGCTTCGACGTTGTTGATGAGCAAGACTTTCGGAACGTGATGCAAATGCGTCTTGTCGGATTCATCGACTTCGCTCACCAAAAACTCCGCCCCTGGAACGCAAACACACGGCTCGCGCTCGCCAATCGGTACCGCACCCAATATATGGCTCACGCGATGCCCCAACATCGATAAGATAAAACTTATCGCGGCGGCTGTCGTTCCCTTCCCATGCGTTCCACATACGGCAATGCTAAATGGGTGCGCGTTTGCAAAACGCGCCAATACCTCGCCGCGCGATTGGGCAATGCCCAGCGCCTCGGCCGCCGCACGCTCGGGATTGCTACGGCGAATCGCCGACGAATAGACGACTAAATCGGCTCCGGCTATATTCTCGGCGACTTGAGAATCGTAGACTGTTACGCCGCGGTCGGCCCAAAATGCACGACGCGACTCGTCGATACATACATCGCTACCCGATACTTCGTGCCCAAGTTCCGATAAGTAAAGCGCCAAGCTGTGCATCCCTGCCCCAGCTATGCCCACGAAATGTACTCTCATGTCCCCTCCTACATGCCTTCGGCAAACACATCACCGCCCTTGGCAGTGCACATATCGCGCGCATCGCAGCCGACCATTGCGCTTCGTTGCGATGACACTCCAAATCGATTGCTCAAAAAATACAGCGACTATGTATCGATGACGCACCAAAAAAGACGGCCAGCGCGTCTATAAAAAACGACTAGTTCGTCACCATGCGAAATAACGCAAAAACTTCTTCGTGAAAGATATATCCCACACAACCAAGGGCTAAGACGATGCTCAAAATTCCTATCCGCACCTGCCCCTTGCGAAAATCGTTCACGGCACAAACGACAAAGATAATGCCGACGATACACGGTACCCAAAACGACAGACTAAAGTCTGCCGCATTGGATACGAGCGATTTTATAGAAAACTCGGAAAATCGCATGATCGACCGATTATTGAGCGAGCGATTCGATCAGTTCTTTGACTTTGGCAGGGGCATTGCCGACGACGCGACCGACTTCGACGCCATTGCGCAACGCAATAATCGCTGGGATCGACTGGATACGCCACTTCGATGCCGTCGCCGGCGCTTTGTCGACGTCGACTTTTGCAACCGCCACGCGACCCGCATATTCATCGGATAACGCCTCGATCGTCGGGCCTAAGGCACGACAAGGACCACACCAGCCAGCCCAAAAGTCGACTAATATCGCGGGTGAACTGTTGACCGTCGTCGCAAAATTCGTATCGTCTAAGTGTAGAACTTGACTCATTATATCCTCCGTAGGTTGGTGCTTGTTCATTGAGTTTTGAACGCGATACCGTCGGCATCGCGTTCGCGGTAGTGCTTTTCACCGCCACGTCGTCACATCGTAGGCACCCTCTTTGGGGTGTCAATAGTCGAATCGACATTTGCGACGATTATTCTGATCGACGTCTCCCATCACGGGGCCGAGTCCTAACCAAGCGAAATAATCCCCATTTCCTCGAGCTCGAGCAATAAAATCGCCGTTTCGCTCTCCGACCACGCCGATATATCGAGGATATCGGCAATCGTCGTGTTGCCATCGATCATCGACAAGATAAATCCAGCTTTCGAATTGATCCCCTTCTTCTGCGATAATTCGCTCATCTTGCACAAAAGTCGCGGCGATCGTTGTACGGGTTGGATCTTGTTTAGCGCCGCCAATCCGCGCCCGCCTTGCTCGAGGCGTTCGACAGGCGATATCGTATTGAGCGCGACACTCGTCGGTTTGCCAAACACCGGATCGTCGAGGTCGAACGACGAAGACCCCATATAGAGCGTGTTCGTTCGAGATTCGCCCAATCGCAACGAACTCGACGATAAAGCCACGGCCTCGGTATGCGGTAGCGTCGGGCGGCTCTGCGCCGCCAAACTACTGCTGCTCGTGCGTCCGACGCGGATATGGGAATCCGACGCCAATTCCGAATCGAAAAACTCCGATATCCGGCGCGGTTGCGAATACTCCTCCGATGGCGACGGCTTTTGCGACGCGCGCATTATCGACGGCATCGACGAACTCACCGATCGACTCTTCTCCTGCAACTTGTCGATCTGAGCCGCCTGCATGTTGTTCGGCACCGGCGTCATGTACTCATTCGAAGCCTTTTCGATGAGGTCATCGCTATTCTTGAGCTTTATCACAGACTCGTGTTCGCCACTTTCGCCGACGATATCGGCCCCTCCAACCTCGAGCCCGCCTTCGATGACTTCCTCGGCACCACTGGCAAAAAAATCGAAATCGATGTCGATATCGAGATTGATTTCGGTCGACTTTTCGGGATTCGACGACAATTCCCTGCCGCGCAAACCATAACTCTGACCGTCGGGCTTGCGCCCATCCGAACCATCGGCAAATATCGACGGCACTTGCGTCGACGCTTGCAACGATTCGTTGAGCTTCTCTCGAAACGACGGAACTTCGGTCGCAACCGCCGCATCGAGCGATTCATCGTCGTCTATCGTCTCGGGGAAATCGAACAATAACGGCGCATAATCGGGCGCCTCTTCGGTTCGACGCATTCGCCTATCGGGTTCGGCGGCTATCAACTTCGAACTCCCCGATACCGAAAACCGAAAATCGCTCTCGGGCGCATCCGACGCATCGCCCATCAAATCGCTCACGGCAAACGCCAAATCGCTATCTAAATTCGATGCTAAACCATCGGCGGCTATCAGCGCATCGTAGAACATAAAAACGCTTTCTGGAGCCGTCGGAAATAGTTGCGACACTTCGTCGATCAGATTATTCAAGTCCGCGCGCGTCGCGCGCAATTTCACCATCTCGTCGCGCGCTACGATCTCGCCTCGGAGATAAAAAAGCTCGATGATGTTCTTGATTTCATCGGGTATATCATGAATCGAGCGCAACGCCATTTTTCGTTTTCCTCATCTCTATCTCACCTCGTCGGTCTTTTCGCTCTGTGCGCTATTCCTCTGACCATTGCCACAAAAAAAGACTCTGCCCAATCGACATCATTCCAAAACGGTCTCCAAAGGCAACGAGAACGCATTTCATCGCACTATGTAAACAGAAATCAATTCTATTTCAACGCCAAAACGGCGTTATTTCTTTTCGCAAACACTTCGACGTTAAAGCGCCTACACATTCCGATGATTCTTGCGCTTTTGCCCAATGACCTATGAACGAAATCAATACACATATACATGAAATGATACATTTTGACATTATTCGACTTATCAAAGGTGGCGAAGGCATTACCTTTTGCGATGGGAAGGCGTTTTTCATCGCCAATGTGCTTCCGGGCGAAACTGGAACTGCCGAAATATTCGAAGAAAAGCCTCGTTTCGGACGCGCACGCGTCGTCGAACGATTCACGTCCTCGCCCGATAGGCGCACCGATGATTCGTGTCCTTTTGCCAACCAATGCGACGGCTGCGGCTTCCGCACTCCAACCCACGACTCCGCCCTCCGATACAAAGCTCAACCCATCTACGACGAAATCGCCAAAGCCGCTAAAATCGACCTCCCTCCCTACGAACTCTATCCCGTCCCCAACGATTCCAAACGACAACGCATCCGACTCCATTGGACAAACCAAGGCTGTGGCTTCTTCGCACGACTCTCTCACAGCATCATCGCCGCTTCGGCTTGCGTCGCCATCGATAATCATCTTCGCTTATGCGCCAAATGGCTCGAAGAAAATACGACCATCGCGCAACATATCAAAACACCATTCCATATCGACGTCCAAATCGACCTCGACGACGACGGTAACGCCTACGCCGCTTTCAAACCCATCGTTCAAGGCGATAAAAGCGGTACTCATCGATCCGGCAAACGCTCAAATCAAGCGACTAACAAATGCTCAAATCAAGCGGCTAACAAACGATCTCAAACCGAAGACGCGACGAATCGGGCTTCGGCGAATTTATCTTCATCGATCAACAGTCTTATCGAAGAAATTTCGCAGAAAGCATTCGACGAAAAAATATTCCTCGGCATTGTGACGCCACACGCGACCTATGGCGAAACGATGATTTCGTCGACGACGCCTGCCCCATCGACATTCGATGCGCCATCGACATTCGATGCGATATCGACATTGAGCGCGTCGGAACTCCCTTGCACGACGACATTCCGACGCGTCGGCGATTTTTCCCAAGCCCTCCCGCGAGCCAATGCCATCATACACGCCTTGCTCGCCCAATTCCTCGACGACGCCATCCGAACCGCTACACATCCGCTCACTGCCGCCGATTTATTTGCAGGGTCGGGCAACCTCACGTTCCGCATCGCCACCAAACTCCCACGCGTTGCCGCCTACGAGCTCTTTTGCGCCCCCAACGCCTTCCAACGCGGCGTCGAATACAACGCCAACGCATTCTGCCCAAACGCCCACCCCACGCTCGATCTCTTCGATCTCAATGCCGGGCTCCCCGAAGCCGCCAAAACCGCCGATATCATCGTCTGCGATCCCGCCCGCAACGGCCTCTCACCCCAACTCACCCGCGACATCTGCCACGCCTCCGCACGATTCATCTTCTACGTCTCATGTGAAGCATCGAGCCTCGCTCGCGACCTCGTCACACTCAAATCTCAATTCACCGTCGAAAAAATCGCATTCATCGACATGTTCCCAGAAACGCCTCACGTCGAGACGATCGCCATCTTGAAACGCATCTAACGCCCTATTCCACAGAATCCCCATGCAACTCGAATTCATTGCCCACGCGACATTTCTTTTGCGCCTCGACTCGGGGCGAAGCATCGTCATCGATCCCTATAAAGCGCACGAATTCAACGGGCGATTCGACTACCCCACATTCGCGCCACTGTGCGATTTCGCCGTCATTACACACGAACACATCGATCACGCATGGCTTGGCGATTTACGCGGAAACCCCGTCGTCGTGCGCCAAGCCTGGTGCGACCGCGAACTGCGCATTTCGTCGGTTTTCGCCTACCACGACGCCTTTGGCGGCACCAAATTCGGCGGCTATGTCCTCATGAAAGTCATCGAAGCCGACGGCCAACGCCTCTGCCACCTAGGCGATGTAGGCGAACCACTGAGCGACGCACAAATTGCAGCTCTTGGTCATTGCGACGTCGCCATCGTCCCCATCGGCGGTTTCTACACCATCGACGCCCACGCCGCCCACGCACTCGCCACACGACTCGCCGCTCGGACCACGATTCCCTGCCACTTCAAAACGCCACTCTGCACACTCCCCATCGCCGACGCCACGCCATTTCTCCGCCTTGCCGGCACATACACACACCTCCCACACGCCACCTATCCCATCGATAGCCTCCCCCCCGGCATCGTCCTCCTCGATGACGCATTTAACCCCTAACAAAATCTCTGCCCTGCGGGCTATGGGCACAGGCTATGTGCTCGTTTCACTGCGCGCATACGCCTGATGCCGCTGGGCTATTTCGCTTGCGCTCAATACGCCCAGCCATGCGCCTATTTCGCTTGCGCTCAATACGGCGCTTTAGCGGCGCTTTTTTCGGAGGCTAAAAAATATGTGTGCCCCAATGGCGTAAATAGCGTAAAGTGGAGAGGGGGACGCATTTTTGTCCGTTGCGATTTGGGAGTCTTATGGCCAATATCTTGGTAATGAATATGACGAGCCACGAAACGCGGGTGGCGCTCGTCGAGAATGGCGCGATTTCGGAGTTCTTTTTGGAGCGCAGTTGCGAGCGAAGCACGGCGGGTAACATTTATAAGGGGCGAGTGTTGCGGGTGTTGCCGGGCATGCAGGCGGCGTTTGTCGATATTGGGCAAGAAAAAGCGGCGTTTCTCTATGTCTACGACGTCTACAACAAGCACGAGGCGTATATGCAGGAGGTCGATGCCGATGCAATCGAAGATGGCGAAATACCGCAATCGCGAGGGCAGAATAGGCATTTGGGGCCAATCGAGGAGCGGTTGCATCAGGGGCAAGAAATACTCGTACAAGTGGCGAAAGAGGCGATTGGGACGAAGGGCGCGCGCGTGACGAGCCATATATCGTTGCCGGGGCGGTTTCTCGTTCACATGCCGACGTTTGACCACATGGGGGTGAGTCGGCGCATCGAGGGCGAAGGCGAGCGAGCACGTCTGCGAGAACTCGTCAACGAGAGGCGTCAAGCGGGCACGGGGATTATCGTGCGAACGGCCTCGGAGGGGGCAACGGAACAGCAAATCGACGAAGATTTTCGCTATCTCACGACGCTATGGCGCGACATTCTCAAGCGATTCGAGACGGCAAAAGCGCCGTGTCTCCTTTACGAGGAACTCGATTTGCCATTGCGAGCGGTGCGCGACCTCATGACCGATGGGATCGACGAAGTCATCGTCGACAATCCGAAGGAATTCGATCGCGTTCGCGATTTCGTGCAAAAATACATGCCCGACGATGCAGGAATCGTCAAATGTTACGAGGGCCTCGACCCCATCTTCGACGCTTATGGGATCGAAATCGAGGTTTCGCGTGCGCTGGCTCGCCGCGTGTGGCTTCGCAGTGGAGGATACCTCGTCATCGATACGGCCGAGGCGCTCACGGCTATCGACGTCAATACGGGGAAATTCGTCGGGCGGCACTCGCTCGAGGAAACGATTTTGCAAATCAATCTCGAGGCCGTGCGCGAAATTGCTTATCAGTTGCGCATTCGCAATATCGGTGGGATCGTCATCATCGACTTCATCGACATGGAACGCGCCTCGAACCGCGAGAAGGTCTATAACGCGCTCGAGGAGGCGCTTGCCAAAGACAAGGCAAAGACGAATATCCTCAAGATAAGCGAGTTTGGGCTCGTCGAGATGACGCGAAAACGAGTGCGCGAGAGCTTGATACAGAGTTTGTGCGAGCCATGTTTTTATTGCGAAGGGAAGGGATATATTCGCAGCCGCCAGAGCATAGCTTATGAGATATTGCGAGAATTGAGACGCGAGGCGGCTATCGTCCGCGGACGCAAGATATCGGTCATTGCGCATCCCGATGTGGCACAAATTTTGTTTGACGACGAGCGCGGTGCGATCGAAGAGCTCGAGGGGATGATCCATCGAGAAATCGAGATCCATGCGAATCCACAGCTACATCACGAGCAATATGAAGTGTATACGAACGACGCGATGGGCAATTAGCAGTGAGCAATGAGCAATTAGCAGTTAGCAATTAGCAATTAGCAATTAGCAGTGAACATTTGGTTTTGAGTGGTGAGCAGTTGGTGGCCAGTGGCTAGAATCTAGTGGTCAGTGGTCAGTGGCTAGAAGTTGGTGGCCAGTGGCTAGAATCTAGTGGTCAGTGGTCAGTGGCTAGTGGTTAGTGGTTAGTGGCTAGAAGTTAGTGGTTAGTGGCTAGAACTAAAGGTTAGAGGCTATTTCTAATTGCTAATTGCTAATTGCTAATTAATAGTGAGCAGTGAGTAATGAGCAGTGGTTAGAGAATAATTGCTAATTGCTAATTGCTAATTGCTAATTGTAACGAGGTAAGACGTGACAGATGATGGGATGAAAGTATGCCAGGCATGCGGTCGAGAAAACGCCGTCGGGGCGGGCGTGTGTGCGTTCTGTGGCGAGCGATTTGTGCGTAGCGGGTACGAAGCGAGTGTCGAGGCGGGGTTGCGTCGTTTGGAATCCGAGAAGCTCAAGTTTTTGTCGACAGGGTCTGTTTTTTCGAAGTTCGATCCCGAGACGGTAGCCGCATTTGAGCCGCAGATTCCACCACATGAACGCGATGCCAACGATGCGACGCACGATGACTTTTTGCGCGATGCCATATTGAGCGACGATATCGATCTCGATAAGACGACGGCATTCGATAAGGGCACATCGTCGGATCTCAGTGTGCAAAGCGTCGCAACGGTCACCGATGTCGAAGATCCCGATAGCGAAGATGCTTCGGCTGTTTTCGTCGCTGGCGATTGCATTTCTCACGATTCGCTCTCGGATTCCGAAATTCGCGAAGCCGTACTCGACGATAGCCCATCGGAAATCATCAAACAATCTTCGTTTTCGACGCTCAATTTTGCGGCGATTCGCAATTTTTCGCTCAGCGATATGGGGATTCCCTCAGAATCGAGTATGGATACCGAATCGAGCATGGCGGCCGAGACGGGGCACGTCGCCGATCACGACGACCTAGAAGGCGAAGAAACGCATGCCATTGCTTCGGATGCTGTTCCCGTGACGATTGCCGAGATGTGTCAATCGCTCGGATCCGATGTTCCCCCGCCGCCACCGCCGCCACCGCCGCCTCTTTTGGGCATGCAACGAGGACCAAAAGACGACTCTGCAGTCCAAGAAATTAGTTTCGATGGCGTCGAAGTCGTCGATCCACATGATCATTCCGAAAAGGCATTGGAACTCGTCGACGACGATGTCGAACAATTCGACGAAACGCTCGATCACTCCGATAAAGCATTAGAACTCGTCGACGACGATGTCGAACAATTCGATGATATTGGCGTGCGATACGACGGTGACAGTGCACAAGACGGCGATTCCGCGTCGACGCTCGACACGGGGGCGACAGCGGCACGAGTGCGAGCCGAGCTCAAAGCCCAACAAGCGGCGAAGACCGTGCGTGCCGATGCCATCGAAGAAATACAAACGCATGAATTGCAAGCCCCTAGCGCAGATATCGCGCGAGCCAAAATACTCAAATACGCTACGAGTGCACCGCGTGGCGACATCAACGCCGGTGGTGAAGATTCCGATAGTGCCATCACTGCTATCGAGAAACTGAAGCAAATCGGCGTCTTCGAACCTGTGCGCCATGCCGAAGTCAATCGAAGCATCAGTTCGGCGCGCGCTCAAAACGCCATCGACGACATAGACCAGATCATTCCGCCATCGAAAGTCGAATTCGATGCCAATCCGAGCTCCGAAATCAATGCCGTCGCTAGTCAAGACGTGCTTTCGATCCCAGAGTCGGATATCGCGAGCACGGCATTCGACGACGACAACGAAGACAAGACTTATAATCAATCGCCCGATGCGATCGACGAAATCAAATACGCCGCCATGCTCGCTTCGGCGGCGAAAGAAGTCAAAGCAAAGACCGAACACGAGCCCGAAGTATTGCCCACGAGCGGTGTATTCGATCTCGACCTCGACAATCGAGAAACTATGCCCATCGACGTCGCCCCCGACCTCGACATGCTCAAAGCCGCCCATAGCAAAGCTCGCCGCAAAACCGAAGTCGATCTCCCTGCTGCTCAAGAAGCGATGGCGAACGAAGGCGAATCGACGACAGTCAGCGCCCTTTGGATCGTCCTCATCGTCGTATTATTAGGTCTCATCGGCGTACTGCTCTATCTCATGGGGGTGTTTTCGTTCATCTCGCCTTCGCTCGCGCCGAGCGCCACGCCGATCCAAGTCAAGATCCAATCCGAAGCCGTCGAGCCAACGCCTTTGGCCATCCGACAATCAATCGCACGAGCATCGTTCCAAATGCAGATGATCACCGATCCCGATGTATGGCTCGACGGATGGGTCGAACAAAAAATTTCGACAGTCGGAGCCCGAGAACGCCAGCCCATTTTGAGCATGGCGCGCGACATTCACCCAAAAGAATGGATGCATTGGAAGCCGAGCATCGAAGACGCCATCTCGATAGGCAATTTCGAATCGGCGCGCGACATGCTCTACGATGCACGCCAAACCGCCGATATGAGTGCCGAACAACTGGTCGAATGGAACGCATTATTCTATCGTTCATTTGCCGAAGATTCGCATTTTATTCAGCCTGCACAAGCGATTACCGAAAAAGATTGCGACGAAATCGCCCCACTCGGCGGTGGATCGACGGTCACGCTAAAGTTGCGATCACATGGCACCAATATCGCTGCATTCAAGCCACACCAAACGCGACTACAATCGAATTACCGCGCAGAAATCGCCGCTTGGCGATTGTGCGAACTCCTCGATTGCGCCTTCGAAGTACCTTGGAATCGCGAAGTCAAAGTCGAAAAAGCGGTGTTCTACAAGCTCTACGATCGTTCAAAATCGTCGAAAAAAGAAGCCTATCGCAAAGATCTCAAAGACCTGAGTTGGCAAACATCCGACGGGAAAACCTACGTCTATGGCACGCTCAAAGATTGGGTGGCGAAGTTTACGCGCTTCCCCATCGAATACGAATCGCTCTGGAAACCGTGGCTAAGCCAAAGCAACTTCGTCGAATCGTTCCCGCCGCTCCGAGACGGACTCAAGCCGTTGCGCGCCCTACCACATACGAAGAAATTATACGACGATATCTTGGCACTCGCTCCGAACCTCGATACGAAGACGTTAGCACGCCAAATCTCCGAAGTTTTGACATTCGATTTCCTCATCGGCAACTGGGATCGATATTCTGGCGTCAAAACTTGGTGGGGCGTCAATTGCCAATTTGCCAACGATAAGATCGTCTCGATCGACAACGGGGCATCGTTCCCCGCCTATAGCAACGAAAACGTGAGGGATCGATTTATGAAATCGGAGCGCTTCAGCGCACATTTTATCACGCGATTGCGCATGCTCGACAAAGACGAAACGAAAAAGCTCCTATTCCCTAATGCGACGGAATTCGAAGAAAAGCGATTCGAACAGTTTTGGTCTCAACGCGTCGCCGTACTCGAGCGCATCGACAAGCTAAGCGAGGAATATGGTGTCGAACGCGTTTTATCGTTCGATTGAGAGACGCCGCCGATGGGGAATGCTATGAAAGTCGCGAAGAAATGCATAGCGCTAGGCGCCTTATATGGGGCACTGTTGGCGCTGTGTACTTCGTGCGAAAACGATACGCACGTCGACGGCGCCTATGAAGAGTCGCCCGACTCGGGGCGCATCTTGAACCATTATCCCGAAATACAACAACATTTCGACAATTATCGATTTTTCAGATTCTATTTGCGCCAATATGGCGACGACGTAGGCGGGATTTTCGAGACATTCGATTTGCCCTCGTATTTCGAGTTTTCGCAAATGCCCGAGACCGTCGAATCGCGCATGTCGTCGTATTACTGCGCTCGCATCGAATCGGGATATGTGCGAAACGGATATGTGAATTTGTACTTTATCGATAAAGAGCAACGCCGATGGCTTTATACAGGTGCTATCAGTGAAACGATCGAGGGCAGCATACATCGCGTTTCACAAAGCGACGGTTCGAAGATTTCGAGTCGTGATTATTTAATGCCACAAGACGCGGCATATTATCAACACTCGTCGAATTCGACGAAACAAATGGTACTCGCCAAACGCGACAAAGAGCCCACGAACCCGCTTTCGTGTATATATTATTATAAAGGTGTTGACATTGATTTTTTAATTCCAGAAAGCGTATGGAATCATTGCAACGATCCCGCCCTATGTCATAATCTACGACTAGCCATTATCGGCATGAAACCCATTCCCAATTGGCTCGATTCAAAAGATACGAAGCCGATAGTCGCGGAATTTTTATCGGCGACATTGAGCGATGTCGATCGCGTAGGAACGGCGCGGACGATCTACATGCGTGATACACCACATGTAAAGTTTCGCAACTCGTCGGGCATGTTTTGGGCAACGGCAATCGTCTATGACGATGCAAATGGCAACGGTATATGGGATCACGACGAAATCATCTATGCAGGGATGCAAGATAGTCTATTGCTATTCCTCGACGAATCGTCGCCAGCGACATATCTTGCACAACGCCCCAATACAGATAGCCATGCTCTGTACTATTTATATAGACCTAAGGAAGCACAATTGGGTTGGCAAGTCGTCGGTGAAAAAGATCAGATCGTCGATAATAGTGCATTTCGAGCGATCACATCGCTCGACGAAATCCGTTCGCTCGCCGCGCTATCGACTTGGAACGACGACAAAGGATGCGTCTTTGAGCCATCGAACGACGATAATACAGCCATCTGTCGCGGTATGTTGCCTTTCTATTATTCCGTTCTAGAATCCGAGGCACAAAATGGTGCGCATCCCCCCGAATGACAAAGAGAGACGACTTCAATATTGCACGATATCGTCGGCGGTATTCGGACGATTATATATATATATATCGTTATACATACTTGTGCTAGCGATTGGGTTTCCGGCGATAGTATATGCTGGGCCATTGCCCGAAATCTATGTTGAGAAATCGCAAAAGCAACGGATTGCCTTTGTCCCTCACGCTATACCGATATATCATTATAAAGATGTATTATTGAAAGGCGAATACGACGTATTGGCTCTCAAACGCGCCCTCATACGCAATGCGCAATCGAATCCATATCTCGAAGTCATCTCCTCAAAAGAGATTGCTCAAGCATTCGAAACCGCCGAAGCCGATGCCATCGACGCCGGCACACAAGCCGAAGCCGATATGGGATTTGCCTATAATTTCATGGCAACGATGAATTACGATTCGGCGATTGTCATGTTGCGTCGCATCGTCGAAAACTATGAAAAAGCCTTATATGCCTATTATAAACCACATAACCTAGCGCTCGCTTATCAACAACTCGCCTACGCCTATATTTCGCAATACGAAGACCACATCGACGACGATCCGAGTGCCGCCGCCGACCCTCTACATCCCGCCCGACTCGCTTTTCTCGAGCTCATCCGCGTCGAGCCATTCCTCACCATGCTCGAAGGGCGTCAATCGGCTCTCCGCGTCATGCTCTACGATCAGGCACTCAAGCTGTTCCTCGAAACGCCTTCGTATCGCCAAACGCCCGTCGGCGTCGCTACAGCCCTAGCCCATCGGCTCTCGGCCGATTACCTCGTCTTCGTCCGCATCGTCCAGACGCGCGACGCCGAACTCAAACTCGAGCTCGATCTCTATCGCGCTGAAACTCAGAAATTTGAATATCAATCGATTACACTCACACCTGAATCTACACCCGAAGCCCAAGTCGAACGGTTTATCGAAGAAGCGACATACGCACTGGATGCTTTCTATGCTTGCGTCAATATCGATCCACGCGATGAGTCTTTCAAACACTTTGGCATCAATGGCGGCTTTTTAATGCAATCTTATATATTGCATCCGACACGAGATTTGCCGCTCGAACTCGGGATAGCGATCGACTTCACCTATTACTTCCACCGCCTATTTTTTGCCAAAGTCGGACTTCACATCGCATCGATATTGCACGACGATGCCCGCATGCTCAACGATAACTTCGAGATCTATAGTCTCCCCGTCGTCGCTGGGTTTCATTATGCTTCGAAATACATCCGCCCCTATATTGGGCTAGGCGTCGAATTCAATTTCACAGCACCCTATAAAATCGTCCGTTCACAATCGTGCAAAGTCTTTGGCGTCGACGACCGCGATTGCGATCCAAGCGATTTCAATGAACACAACGATGCATTTATGCTCAATCTCACGGCACAAACGGGGTTGTCGTTCATATTTGCTCCATTGCCCATGACCTTAACCATCGAATTGTCTTTCGATATCACCGCATACCCAGTCGAGCGGTCGCTCTTCCGCTACCCATTCGGGGGTAGCGTGAGCCTAGGGTATTTATTTTAGAGCCCCGCTCCCTTGGGTTGCTGGGGACTACTCGCGCCCCTGACCTCACCCCCGGCCTGTCGGCCCCCCCCTCTCCATGAATGGAGAGGGTGAATTGACGCCCGCGTTGCGGGCGTTTATGGCATGCGAGCGGGCTAGACGGGGTTATGTGGATTGGCGGGCTGTTTACCACCGGCGTTGCTGGGGACTACTCGCCGCAAACCCCTAACGGGGTTTAAGACGCGCAAAATGGCAAAAAAAAAGCCGGCGATTATCTACTCTCCCACATAGCCTCCCATGCAGTACCATCGACGCAAAAGAGCTTGACTTCCGAGTTCGGGATGGGATCGGGTATGGCCTCTTCGCTATTATCACCGG
>SFMP01000157.1 GCA_004554395.1 Myxococcales bacterium
GCGCCCAAAGCCCGTATTGAGCGCAAGCGAAATAGGGCGCCCAAAGCCCGTATTGAGCCCATAGGGCGAAATAGGGCGACAAGAGCCCGTATTGCGTGAGCAATAGGGCGATGAACGAGCAATTATCGGTGCATGGGGGAGGGAGAGTCGGTGTTTGTCGTTGCGTCTGAAGTGGCGCAATATCTGTTTGTTGACTTAAAGTGTGCGATTAAAGTATGTTTTGGCGGGGTTTGTGTCTTTCTTGAGACTGAGTAGAAAGGAGTCGTCATGAAGAGGTTATCGTTGCTGCTCGCTGGTTGGGCGTTATTTGCGTTAAATGCGTGTGTCATTGATGCGTCGGAGAGTGGCGCAAATGCGACGGTGGAGACGCAGACGGAGACGTTTATCGACCCGGATGCGACGAAGGAGAGTGCGTTGGGGCTGATTTTTGGCATGCCGCAAATCGATGACCGACTCGATTATCCTGGGGGAGACCGCGAGGATTGGCGCTATATTATCGTGGCGGAGCAGGGTGTGATGTCGGTGACGATAAACGTCGACCAGCCGCAGAAGATCGATGGAGGTTGGAATATCATCGATTCGGAGGGGCGCGTGTTGCATCGCCAGTCGTTTAGCAAGACCGAGGGGTATTACGAGTTTTCGAATTTCCCGGTCAAGCAAGGGATTTATTATTTCCAGGTTTATGCGACGGCGGGTAAGTCGATTTACACGATAGCAACGAGCTTTACGCCGACGGTTGCGGCGCCCGTGATGGTGGCGCAGAACGAGACGTTTGACGACGACGAGGAAGAAGAAGCGCCAGTCGTGAAGAAGACGACGCACAAGGGGTCGAAGAAGAAGGCGAAGAAGCAGGATGACGACGAGCCCGCGCCGAAGAAGAAGGCCGAGAAGCCGGCGCCAGTGGCGACGGGCAAGACGGTGAAGGGCTTTATATCGCTCATTACGCCGAAATCGGATGGTTCGGCAGAGGTGACGATTCGCAATGCAGGCAAGAACAAGGGCGTCGAGACGGGGGCGATTGGCAAGATCGTCGGTACGAGTATTAAGATCGAGATGACGCAGTGTTTCCCGACGTCGTGCAAGGCGCTCGTGCCGGCTAGCGCCAATCCGAAAGGCCTCAAACAAGGGGCCGACGTCGAATTTTCACTTTAATCGGCGATCTCAACCGCCTATTAGGATCGCGATAGATGGGCGGTAATGCGTGCAATGGTGCAAGCACCGCCCGAGTTTGGAGGTGCTTTTCATGGCAATCGATTATCGACAACGAAGAAAGACGTTGCGCGAGAGTTTCGCAGGTCGCGATATTCTCATTTTGTCGGCGACGAATGTGCCGCGCAATTACGCGGCGAATGTGTACCCGTTTCATCAGGATGCGACGTTTCGCTATTATACGGGTTTGAACATTCCCGATGCTGCGATCATTTTGTCGGCCGATGGGCGCGAGACGCTGTTCGTCACGAAGCCCGACGCCGACGATTATATATGGACGGGGGCGGTCGATTCGCCCGATGTTTTGGCTGCGCGATCGGGGATCGAAAACGTCGGCGATTACGAGACGATCGAACGTTCGTTCGATGCGCGGATGGCTTGGTTTACGCCGTATGATGCGCATTTGCGCGAGCGATTGGCGCGGTGGCTTGGGGTATCGGCGCAGGCGGTGCGCGATCACGACGAGCCCGAATTGTGCCGGGCGATTGCCAACCAGAGGCTTGTGAAGTCGGCTGAAGAGATTGCCGAAATGGAGTCGGCGATTGCGTTGACGAAAGAAATGCTCGCCATGGCGCAGACCGAAATGGTCGCCGGAAGGCTAGAATCGGACGTTTTAGCGGCATTGTTGCGCCCGGCGATAGCCGCAGAGCGCGCCCAATCGTTTGAGCCCATTGTGACGACGCATGGCGAAACGTTGCATAGCACGTCGTATCGCAACGTATTGAAATCACAAGATATTCTTCTCGTCGATTGCGGGGCGGAGTCGGAACTCGGCTACTGTGCCGATATCACTCGCACGTTTTCGATTGGCGCTTGGGATAGTGCAAAGCGAGAGATTTACGACGTCGTTCTCAAGATGCAGTTGGCGGGGATTGCCAAGGCAGGTGAGAAAGGGGCTTCGCAATACGATGTGCACATGGCGGCGTGCCGCGTGCTCACCGAGAACTTGCAGGCGCTAGGGCTGATGAAAGGCGATGTCGAAGAATCGCTGCGAGCAGGGGCTCATGCGCTTTTCATGCCGCATGGCATTGGGCATGCGTTGGGGCTCGATGCGCACGATATGGAAAACTTTGGCGACGTAGTGGGCTATGAAAACGGTGCACGGCGATCGACGCAATTCGGGCTCAATGCGTTGCGATTTGCGCGTCAACTCAAGCCCGGTTATGTCGTGACGGTCGAGCCGGGGTGTTATTTTATCCCAGCACTCATCGAGAAATGGCGATCGGAACACCACCTAGAGCAATTTATTTGTTACGAAAAAGTTGCCAAATACAACGACATGCGCGGTATACGTATCGAAGACGACGTCGTCATTACCGACGATGGATGTCGGGTACTCGGCCCCGGGATCGAGAAGTAGCAGAGATTTGGCACGCGTTGTGCATGATAGGCGAGCGGCCGTCTTTGTGGGGCACAGCGTCCCCGCAGATCGGCAGAGCAATTGCCGCAGACGGATGTCGCCTGCAGGTGCAAATCGCCGTGACTGTAATCATCAAATTTCCGCATAGGAGTGATATATGAAACGCTTTATCAGTTTTGCAGGCCTATTGGGTATTCTCATGATGATGTCGACGCTTGCTTTTGCATACGACAAGGGCGATCGCGTGTTGGCGCTTTGGGAAGATGCGTATTGGTATCCTGGGACGGTTGTGGCGGTCGATGGTAACGTTTTGACGATAGAATTCGACGATGGCGACAAGGCGACAGTCGATTCGGAGCGCGTCAACAAGCTCGATTGGCAAGCGGGCGATATCGTCGAATGTCGCTGGCCCTATAACAATAAGAACTATCCTGGGCGTTTTACGAAGGTCAATGGCGAGAATGTTCGCATCGTATTCGACGATGGCGATAAGGCGGAGTTGACCGTTCGCGTGTGCCGACAGAGTCGCGCTAGCCGTTTGGTCGGGCGTTAGTTTTTAGCCTTTACTTTTTAGCCCTCGACCTCACCCCCTCTCCCCCTCTCCATGAATGGAGAGGGGGAGAGGATAGACGCCCGCTTCGCGGGCGTTGATGGATACGAGGGGGAGACGACCGCTTCGCGGGCGTTGATGGATACGAGGGGGAGACGACCGCTTCGCGGGCGTTGATGGATACGAGGGGGAGACGACCGCTTCGCGGGCGTTAATAGATATGTGGGGAATTGAGTAGGAATTTAATTGAGTAGGAATGAGCTCGATGTGCAAGCGAATCGAAGCCAATCGGCGGCTCGCCGAGATCTCGCAAGCATTGCGTGGCGATGTGCCGCCCGACGGCGATGCCGTGCGCGTTTGGGTCGACGAAATCGCTTCGATGGCGCCGTTGACGTGGTACGCTTGCGAATGCGGACCGATAGCGCCGACGGCGGGCGATATCGATGCGATATGCCCAGATTGTGGGGCGATGCGCAAGTTGCCCAGCCGGCTCGATGTCGCGTCTTGGCCGCTCTACGTTCGTTGTGTGGCGATTGTCTATTGCGATTGGTTCGATCGGCTCGCCGTTGCGTTAGCTAAAAGAGATTTGATCGCCACGCGCGAGTCCGATGCGATCGAATGCATCGACGGCATGAAGATATCGCGCGATGCGACGGTTTGTGCCATTCCTTGGATCGCGCTCCCCATGCCGAGCACGACGGAATTGGATTGACGACGCGCGGTTTAATACTGCGTTAGATGCCGAGATAGCGTCGTTTTGCGAAATGGGATTTCGCCAGCGAGAAAACGACGCGCAGTTTTGCGAAATGGGATTTCGCCAGCGAGAAAACGACGCGCGGTTTAATACTGCGTTAGATGCCGAGATAGAGTCGTTTTCCGAAGTTATAGGTGATTTCGGTGGCGAAGAGTTTTCTGACAGTTCCTTCGATGTCGTAGGGGAGTCGGAAGAATTCGATCGTCTTTGTCTCGGTATCGTAGATCGTACAACATGCGCGGTTATCATAATCGCGCGGTTGTCCGACCGAACCGACGGTGACGAAATACTTTTTATCGGGTTCGAATGTTATCGAAGGTGCCGTGACATCGACGGCATTGTGTTCGGTGAGTGCGAACGATTTGGTGAGGTGGGAGTGCCCGATAAATGTGACGTTATCGAGGTCTTTGAAGTGGGGCAGGAGTTGGAGCGCTTGCTCGATGAAAAAGACGTAGTTGAATTCGGACGGTTCGATGGGGGAACCGTGGCAAATCGTAAAGCCCTCGCTGTGTTTGTACATATATGGGAGGTTGCGTAGCCATTCCATATTTTCATCGCTCAAGAGGCGGGCGTGATAGTCGAGGACGTTTCGCGCGGCGTCGTAGTAATAGGCGTAGTTCATGCGCCCACAGACGGCGGCATCGTGATTGCCCAATATCGTCATCGTTGCGAATTTGCGTACTTCATTGCAACATTCGTCGGGCTGTGGGCCGTATCCGACGACGTCGCCAAGGCACAAATACTCATCGCAAGGATGTTCGCGATAAAAATCGAGCACGACTTGTAGGGCGTTGAGGTTACTGTGGATATCCGAAAAAAGACCAATTTTCATGTCGGAATCTTTCTCCTCGTGAAGAATGAGATGGGCGCCCAGTGGAAATCGAGGTGATTTCCAAAACGCAAAAGTCTTGCAACATAGAGGAATTGACGTGGGGCGTCAATCCCAACGCATTAATAATATGATATAGCGCGATGAGAGGCCGTTTGGCATCAAAATTTAGACCGATGACGCAGTTATTGCTAAGATGGCGTAATCGTGTTGCAATAGCTCGCCTTGGCGTGGTAAAATTGCGCGCGGCTTATGGCTGAACTTCGGAGGAAATATGCACGTAAAGTGGTTGACGATAGGTTTTGCGAGCTTGATGGCGTTTAGCGCCGTTGCCCAAGCCCAAGATATGGAAGAATTTAAGACGCGAATGGGTACTGCTGCGGCGGCGACGAAAGTCGACATGAACGAGGCGTTGCGCCAATACCTCGAAATACGCATCCAGTATGCGGGCCCCGAGGTCGATTATTCACTCGGGCGCGCCTATCAACGCATGAATCAATGCTCTGAGGCGCAATATTATTTCACGCAAGTGATGGTTGCGTATGATTTGCCCGAAACGAATCCGATCTACAAGCGAGCAGTCAATGCCTACGATGAAATTGCCGATTGCGAATCGTGGCAAAAAGTGATGGTCGAGTGTTCGGTTCCCGTCGGAGGGCATGCCGTCATCGATGGCGAGCAGTTGTCGGAATGTTGGGATAGAGCGTATTCGTTTAAGGATGGCGAGCACGTGATCGAGCTCGTCGATAAAGATGGCAAAAAGATCGAAAAGAAGGTGACGACGAAATCGGGCGAGGAGCAGAAGACCGTCGCTATTGCGTTCCCTGCGAAGGTGAAAGAAGTCGAAAAAGTCGTCGAAATCGAAAACGTCGTCTTCGAAAAGGAGAAGTTCCATCCGGCACTTTATTGGGGGCTCATCGCCGGAGGCGCGGCCATCGTCGCCGTTGGTGGGTTTATGAATGGATATGCAGGAGAGGCGAAAGTCAGCGAGCAGAAGTTTGCCGATTTGCATGCAATATCGACGTCGGAGAAGAATCGCGAATATTTTGCCAAGCGTCGAGACGAGGCGCACGACGACGTCAAAGCTCGCAATATCGCCATGTATTCGCTTATCGGTGTCGGTAGTGCAGCCGTCGTGACGGGTGTGGCACTCGCCATTGTGAGTGCGGTGAGCGATAAGGAACACATCGAAAAGAAAGACGATGGCGTGAAGGCGTATTTTTCGCCGACGGCCGATGGCTTAGCACTCGGATTGGGCATGAATTTCTAGTGTGGGGTCATTTGACCGCATTGAAGGCGGCGAAATTGTGAGACTTTTTTGTCTCACTTCATCGTCCATCGCCCAAAGAGAATCGAGGAAAATCGCTAGAATGCGCATGATGGCGTGATTGGCGGTTTAATTCGATATGTTCTTTTGGCGGGGAACATTTTTTGCTATGATAGAGGCGGTTTTGTTTTGTTTGTGACCATTAGACGCATAAGGGGAAATCATTATGGCATCAATAGGAAGAGTCATTAGCGAAATGTTGAACGAGAGCCACCAAGGTCGCTCTGGGTCGTCTCGTATGCAAGGTGGAATGATCGCGAAAGTCGTCGATAACGTCGATCCAGAAGATCGTTATCGCGTTCGCGTCTCATTCCCTTGGCTTTCGGATCAATACACGAAAGGCACGACATCGGACGGTAGCGATTCCAAGGTACAGAGCCATTGGGCTCGCATCACGACGATGATGGCAGGCAAAGATACAGGTAGTTTCTGGCTTCCCGAAATCGACGACGAAGTCATGGTCGATTTCGAAGAAGGCGATTTCTCGCGTCCCATCATCATGGGTTCGCTTTGGAATGGCCCGGCAAATTCGCCCCGTTCGTTGAAGTTTTCTCCCGAAAACCAAGAAGTCGAAGTATCGAATCACGCCCAAGGCGGCGCCAACGACTATCGCTTTATCCGTTCACGCGCAGGCTCGACGTTGGCTTTCATCGATAAACAAGGTTCTGAAGGCGTTTCGCTCCGATCGCCCAAGAATGCCGAATTCTTCATCGACGATACAGGCGGCGGCGAGCGCATCTGCATGTACGATAGCAAGCAGAATCAATGGCTTTCGATCGAAACCGATAAGAAAAAGATAACGCTCGAAACCGATACGGGCGATATCCTCATCAAGGCAAAAGAAAAAATTCGACTCGAATGCAAAAACCTCGAAGTCGAAGCTTCCGAAAACATCAAGGTCAAAGCTGGGCAAAAAATTACCCAAGAATGCACGAACTACAAATCGAAGTCGTCGTCGTCGACCGAAATGGATGGCGGCGGGAAGATGGTCTGCAAAGCCGGACGCATCGATCTCAATCCGTAGTCTACTTCGATTGCTCCATGTATTGCCCCCTCCATATCGCAGAGGGGGATGCCTTTTGCCGCATAACGACGATTTCTCGTCGTCGGCTAGAGCCAATCATTCGCCGCCAAGAGCGGCGATTTTTTTTATCTTCTCGAGCCGATAAAGGGTCGACTTTCGCGATATCTGCCGTTTGAGACGGATTGGAACGGCGACCGCACGGCGATTTTTTATCGTCGCCTGCCGATAAAGTGCCGTTTTCCAATGTAGTATTTTTGTATCCGACATTGTGATTCAAATTGTTGCATTGATATGTCAATTTTTCGTGACAATTGAATCACATGTGTGTATCTTTACACTGCTTTGAGCGGGATTAAAGATTCAAATCGGCGTAGACGCTTTCCGCAAACATGGCGACAATCGTCTCGGACGTTTGTTTCGTAGGCATAGATTCATCAGAGATTCATTGAGCAATTTCGGAGCTGCGAGAAACTTGGCATAACTTATTCATGTCGGTGACTTGCAAGTCGTTGCTTCGAATCGTTGGAGCAGTCGATTTGCGAAATGCAAAAGCGTGTAAAGGTTCGATAAATCAAGCGAATAGAACTCGAACCGCACATATCGCCCGAAGGAGGAACCCATGAAAAAGACCATCACCATCATTTCATTGTTAGGAATCGTAGCTCTCGCCAGTGCGTGTAGCGACGATAACAGCTCGAAACGCTACTGCGATTCGGGTTTCGTCGATAAGTGCGAAGGTGGCGTCTATTTGCGTTGTGAAGGCGGCGAAGTCACCGAATACGATGTCTACAAGATCGGTAGTCTCGATTACGTCTGCAACGATAAAAACGTACTCGTCGTGAAAGATCTCAAGTGTGAAAGTGGCAAAATCGTCAAATCCGATGGCACAAAAGTCGACCATCTTTGCGAAGCAAGTGGCGATATCGTGTTCTGTAGTGGCGATACAGTCGCAATTCAAAAGGCATATTGCGGCAATAACTCGACGCATTATTGCCGTTTGTACGAAGGGAAAATCGAAGGGTCAACCGAGTATAGAGTCGAAACCGAGTCGTGTAAGTCGGGCGTATGCGAAGAGTATTCTCGCGGTTCGGTCATCGTCGCAGGCTGCTTTAACAAAGAAAGCGTTAGCGAAGGCTGCGTGAATTCGACTGCCGAGGGCAGTTGCAGTGCCGATCACATGTTGACGTTCTGCACGTCGAGTGACAAATCGAAAGGCAAAACGTTGCGACTCGACTGCAAATCGGCGAATCCCGACGGCGTTTGCTTGTACATCGGCGAAGGTTGGGGCTACGATTGCACGAGCCAATGCGGCGAAGGGAAAAACAGGCCGTCATTCCACGGATCCTGTGACGGCAATACGGTCTCGTACTGCGTTTCCGAAGATGAAGGTAAGACTTATACGCCAGCAGAAGATAACTGCGAATCCGAGGGAAAAGTCTGCGGTATGGACTGGACAAATCCCGTCAATCCGGTGTACGGTTGCATCGACAAGGCGAAATAGCATCTGACGGATCGAGATCGTTTAGATGAAAACTACAGGTTTATAGAATTAGCGTAGCAACGCCGGATTTTTTCAATTCGGCGTTGTTGCACATCGATTTCCAGAAGCAGGCATGACTTCCTCCGCCAGTTTCTGGAATACATGGCGAGCATGAGTTCAACATCGTGCTCGCCTTTTTTTGAATTATCCACAAGTTATCCCCAGGCCAAACCGAATTATCCCCAACCGAAGGTCGATTCATCCACAAGAATCGGGCATGTCATCCACATATATCCACAAGTTATCCACAGGGTTGTGGATGGACTTTACTGTTTTCATTGAGCGAGCAATGCGATAAAATGATGGTGTCGGTTCTCGAACACAGAAGGAGGAATAAGGTTATGCAATGGGCAGTCATCATGGCAGGTGGGAATGGAATGCGTTTTTGGCCGTTGAGTAGCGATGCGCATCCGAAGCAGTTTCTCAAACTCATCGGCGATCGGTCGCCGGCTCGCTGTTGTCTCGATCGCCTGAAGCGATTTATCGCGCCAGAGCGCATTTTGATCGTCGCTTCGGAGCTACATCGCCAAGCCCTCGAAGACGATTTGCCCGATTTCCCCACCGATCAAGTCTTATGGGAGCCCATCGGGCGCAATACGGCACCGTGTATTGCGTGGGCTTGTGAAACGATACGCCAACGCGATCCAGAAGCGATAATCGGCGTGTTCCCCTCGGATCACGATATTACCGACGAAAAGGCGTTCGTTTCGTGTGCGCGAGCAGCCTACAAAATGGCCTCTGGTCATATCGTGTTATTCGGCATTGAGCCTACGCGCCCCGAAACGGGCTACGGCTATATCGAGACGGGCGCCGAAATCAAATCAAAACACCAAGCCTATGAAGTGGCTTCGTTCCGTGAAAAGCCCGATTCGAAAACGGCGCAACAGTATATCGATGAAGGCCGATTTTTGTGGAATAGCGGCATGTTTATCTTCGATGCCCAAACGATGCACGAAGAACTCGAACTCCACGTGCCCAAAATCTTATCGGGTATCGAAGATATCTTATCGGGCGATCGCACCGTCGAAGAAGCGTTTTGTCGCTTGACTTCGATTAGCATCGACTATGCCGTGATGGAGCACACGAAACGCGCGCGCGTCATTAGAGCACGGTTCCCATGGGACGATTTGGGCACTTGGGAATCGATAGCGCGTTACTATGAGCGCGATCAAGATGGCAATGCCGCGAGCGGGCGCGTCGTCATCGCCGATAGCAAAAACGTATTTGTGATGAATAAGACACCACGCGTCGTCGGCGTTTTGGGACTCAAAGACATCACCGTCGTTTCGTCGGAAGACGGCATACTCGTCATGGATTCCTCCTGTTCACAAGACGTGCGACAACTCGCCATCGTCGTCCGATTCCTAGGGCCTGCCAAGTCCGAAAAGAAGCGAAACGACGAGAAATCATCTTAATTCAAAAGCTCAAGAGCTTGGAAAGCCTTGTTCATCTCAAAAATTTGACGCCGTAGCATGAGCCTCTAGAATGCGCCTCGTATGAATGCGATGATCAGACGGAGGTTTCATGCGCAGGGTACGACGCAATCATCAAAAGTTATGGATGACTTTATTTGCTTGTTTGGGCGTATTGGGTGCGCTTGGCGCGGCTCAAACGTGCGGGCTGTTCAATGCCCGCGATACGTACCTCGCTCAAACCCTGGCTTATGCCGATGAAATCGCCGATCCGAGCCGTCAGGCGGCCGACGAAGTCGAAGTCATTCACGATACGGAGACGCGTATCGATTCGGGGGAACGCATCGATTTATCGTCGATCTATTGGGAAAACGACATGGCTTATGCCGAGCTCTCGGACGGACGCCGTGCGCGTTTGACGCTCGATCGTGCGTTGCAGACGACGATCGAAAACTCGCTTACCGAACACACCGTGCCCCACGGGGGCGCCGTGGCCATCGATCCCAAAACGGGCAAGATATTGGCCATTGCCTCGGCATCGAATGCCGCCCCCGTCTTATCGCATTATGCAACGCGTGCCGCCGCGCCCTCGGCGTCGGTCTTCAAACTCGTCACGGCGGCGGCTTTGCTCGAAAAGGGAAGCGTCGATCCACAGGCGCGTATTTGCTACTCGGGCGGGCAAAGCATGCTCACCGAATCCGATGTCCGCGGAAATCCACAAACCGATACGACGTGCGCAAGCCTCGAACAAGCGATTGGGCATTCGATTAACGCCGTCATGGCTCGATATGCTTACCAACATTTGTCGAAAGAAGACCTCGAGCACATCGCCTTGCGCTTTGCCTTTAACCGCGAGATTCCGACCGAATTTTTGACCGACGTGAGCGAAGCCGAATTCGTCGACGACGATATTGAGCGCGCAAAGACGGCGGCGGGCTTCTGGCATGTCAATCTTAGCCCCATGCACGGCGCCTTGATCGCCGCCGCTATCGAAAACGACGGCATTATGATGACGCCGATCCTCATCGATGAAATTACCGATGCGCAAGGAACGGTCTTGTATACGGCAAAACCGCGCCCATGGCTCGTTTCGATGCATGCCGATCGCGCTAAAGTATTGGCTCGATTGGGCGAAAATACGACGCGCGAAGGCACGGCTCGAAAGATGTTTGCCAGCCGAAAGGGATGGCGCCAGGGCGTTCGCGTCGGTGGAAAAACGGGAACTTTGTCGAATAAACAGCCGTTCTATACTTATAATTGGTTCGTCGGATGGGGCAGCGATGCCAAATCGCAAATCGCCGTCGGCGCACTCATCGTGAACTCCGAAAAATGGTGGATTAAGGGCAGCCATGTCGCTGCACGAGCCATGAAAACCCATTTTTCAAAGTAATCTCATCGCCTCCTGTCGTGCGATTCCATTTGAATCCCTTGAACGGTGCAAGTCCTAGGTGTATGTTGCGCCAGTCGTCGAATCGCATGATTCGGCGAACTCATCGGTGTATGGAGCGAATCATTGCATTTTATTCGCTCTAACTCACATCTCATTAAATCATAAACACAGAAACGACGTATTTCTGTATTCATCACAGGTAGATATCGTGGCAAAACCACTCGAACGATATTGTGCATTTTGTGGTCGTGCATTCGACGATGCCGCGGCGCCGTGGCCACGCCATTGCAATTGTGGCGTTATCACGTATCGCAATCCGCTCCCCGTTGTGAACGTCATCGTACCCGTCAAAGATGGCGATCGCACGGGCGTGTTGCTCATTCGACGCGGCATTGATCCGTGTCGTGGGCAATGGGCTTTTCCGGGCGGATTTATGGAGCTCCACGAAACGTGGCGCGAGGGCGGCGCGCGTGAATTGCGCGAAGAAACGGGGATCAAACTCGAAGATTGGGGCGCTCAACCCGAGTCGATTCGACTTCTCCACGTCTCGGAATCGCCGCGGCTCGACGAAATCATCGTCATCGGCGTGACGCCGATGCGCGATATCGACGCCATGCCGAGCATTCCCATCAACGAAGAAGTCATCGAGACGCGCATCGCATACGCCCCCGAAACACTCGCTTTTCCCGCGCATACCGAAGCAATGGCGGCGTTTTTCGACCCATCTCGATCGATACTCTACCACGCATAGACGATTGCGCCCTCGATGAAACGCGACTTACTCGAAGAAATGCGCAATGGCGTCAAGTTGACGACGCGCGACCAAATCAAACTCATCTTTTCGCTGAGTTTACCCGCTATTTTGGCGCAAATTAGCTTCGTCTTCATGGAATACATCGATGCCGCCATGGTCGGCCAACTCGGCGCCAATCCCTCGGCATCGATCGGACTCGTTGCACCTTTGACATGGGTGTTTTTTGGCATCATGTCGGCGAGTGTGACGGGATTCTCGGTTCAAGTGGCGCAATGGATCGGGGCAAACGATGGCAAAAAAGCCAGAAATACGTTCAAACTCGGCGCCATCGTCACGTTTACATTGAGCTTTATCTTTTGCGCGATAGGCCTGGGGATTGCGTCGCATGTCCCCGTATGGCTAGGCGGCGAAGAAGCGATTCGCGGCGATGCCACCAGCTATTTTGGCATATTTATGGGGGCGTTGCCCATCTTTTTGGCGACGACATTCATGAGTGGAATGTTGCGTTGTAGCGGCAACATTCGCACGCCGAGCTTTATCCACATTGGCATTTGCGTTCTCGACGTCTTTTTCAATTCGCTTCTCATCTTCGAATCGCACGATTTTTCGCTCTTCGGCCTCGATATTCACATTCCATGCGCCGGATTAGGCGTATCGGGTGCGGCGACAGGAACGGTTTTAGCCGAATTATGCGGCGGCATTGCGCTTTTATGCGCCATCATGCGGAAAAAGTGCGCCTTGCGCCCCGTGCGAGGCGAAAAACTGACTTGGGAGCCAGCTATCGTCTTGCAAGCCACCAAGATCAGCATTCCCATCGCATTCGAACACATCGTCTTGAGCGGTGCACTCGTCGTCACCACTGCGATTATCGCGCCATTGGGAGCGATTTCTTTGGCCGCCAACAGCCTCGCCGTTTCGGCCGAAAGCATCTGCTACATGCCCGGCTTCGGAATCGCCGAAGCGGCGACGACGCTCGTCGGGCAATCGATCGGGGCAAAGCGTTTCGACCTCACGAAGCGGCTTTCGTGGATGTGTATCGCCTTTGGCATTGCGACGATGGGCGTCATGGGCGCTTTGATGTACGCCGCAGCCCCCATCATGTTTGCCATACTTACGCCCGTCGGCGCGATTCAAATCTTGGGCATTCGAGTCTTGCGCATCGAAGCCTTTGCCGAGCCGCTCTACGGCGCCGCGCTCGTTTGCACGGGTTCCCTACGCGGCGCTGGCGATACACTCGTCCCGAGTTTGCTCAATTTGGCGAGTATGTGGGGCGTTCGCATTACGCTATCGTATTTGCTCGTCGATTCGATGGGGCTCGTCGGCATTTGGACGGCGATGGCCATTGAATTGAGCTGTCGCGGTTGTTTGCTCCTCGTCCGCGTCTATCGCAAAGATTGGTCGAAATCGCTCATCGCCGAATCTGCATCATCTAAATCCACGCCCGCTGAATCCGCATCATCTAAATCCGCACCCGCTAAATCCGCGCCAGTCGAAGCCGCGCCAGTCGAAGTCTAGAATCTCCCAAGACGTGCAAATGCCCGAAATAAGCCGTTTTGCGCGTCGTCTACGCCTTATGCTTGCGTAAGGCTCTCGAATCGCGTTACAATATCGTGCATTTTCGGTCATTTAAGAGAGGAGGCAAGCCGTGAAATCGATGAAATATGGTCTGGCAATCGCATGCGTATGTGCATCAATCGGGTTAATGGGATGTGACGCCGTCAAAAGCCTTTTCGGTCACCGTTCGACCGATTCATCGGATTCCTATGGCGAAAACGGCGAAGGCGGCTCGCGCATGGCGCCTCCAAAAGGCGGCTTCGTCGTCGACGATTCGGGCACGATGCGCATGATGCCCCCAACCGAAATCCAACAACGCGAAGGCGCCGCCATTTCGACCGAGGAACGCGCAACATCGGGCAGCAAATCGCCGCGCAAAGGCAATAACTGGATATACGACGCGAAATCGAAAGGCGGTTCATTCCTCGTCGCCGCGGCGAGCAAACCCGGAACCGTCGGCGGCGACATGATCCGCCGCATCGACCTCTCGAAATCGATTTCCGAACACGATTACGACTCCGATACACCGGGCAAACAAGGCGCATTTATCTACGTCCCCGACGAATTGCGCCCAGCCGTCCCCTCGAAACACGTCGACGGCGAAGGGCTCTATAGCGGCATTCTGTGCGCCATGGTCCCAGGCCCCAACCAAACGATTATCGCCATCGGCGGCGATGCCGACGGCGGCGTCGCTTTCGTCCTCAATCCATACGAAGACGCCCAAGCATTCACGCCGCTGCAAGCCATCCGCCTCCCATACTCGAATAATCCTTGCCGAGCCGTCTACTCCGCCGAATACAAAAAACTCTACGTCGTCGACGTCGCACGCACCACGTCGCAAGCCGCCCAAGAAGGCATCTACGTCGCCGACATCTATAACGACGGACGCGCCTCGACCGCCTCGCTCTTCCTCGCCAATCAAGTCCCGCGCATCAATTCGCACTCGCTGCTCAATTTCCAAGCCATCGAGCTCTACGACGACGTCCTCTACCTCCTCTCGGGCAACGGCCGCTTCGATTCCGACTGGGACAACGTCGTCTACCGCGTCCCGCTCAACAAAGCCGGCGAGCCACTCTTCAAAGAAATGAAATACACGCGCACGCAAAACCCGACGATGCGCCAAGATGGTTGCGCCATGAGCCACTTCAACATCGCCGACCTCAAAGCGTTCGAATCCAACGGCAAAGGCGTCTTGCTCACCTCGGGCACGCGTTCAACCGTCGCTTGGGAACTCGGCGGCGACGAACTCAAAAAAATCGACATGAACCCCAAAAAGCCCGGCACGCAGTCGATCGACTTCAGCAGCTACGGCCAAGGCGGCCCACGCTTCGCCATCGATCCCGTCGGCGACCGCGTCTTCCAACTCCCGCATTGCCGTTCCAACTCGACAAAAGTCAAAATCGCCAACGACGTCGACCTCTTCGCCGTCTCGATCATGGCTCTCGACACCAAATCGCTCACCACCGGCGATCCCATCGACATCGGCTACCTCAGCCTACTCAAATCGCTCAAAGACGCCCGCTACCGCCCGCAATTCAACATGACCGCACGCGATTTCGCCGTCGGCCCACACCACATCGCCGTCATCGGCGCCGCCGCCTCCAACAACTCCGGCCTCGGCGCCGGATCCGACATCAGCATCATCGATCGAAGCAAAAACACCAACATCGCCTTCAATAAACCAAAAGATATGCGACTCGCTCACGAAATCAACTACGGCTTCAAGCTCGCCCAAGGCGACGCAAAATTCGATAAATACGAGCAAAATTCGCACGCCATTATCTGGATCCCATAAAACACCGCATTTTATTTCTTTATTCAAGCCCTATTGGCGTTGCCAATACGGGCTTTTTTTCGCCCTATTGGCGTTGCCAATACGGGCTTTTTTTCGCCCTATTGGCGTTGCCAATACGGGCTCTGGCTCCGGCTATGTGCTCACTTGCGTTGCGCGCATACGCCTCCGCAGCTTCGCTATTTCGCCCTTTGGGCTCAATACGCTCCGCATTGAGCCGCCCGCTGGGCGGCTATATCTCAACGCCAAAACACCGAGCCGCCCGCTGGGCGGCTATATCTCAACGCCAAAACACCGAGCCGCCCGCTGGGCGGCTATATCTCAAC
>SFMP01000158.1 GCA_004554395.1 Myxococcales bacterium
AACTGCTCATTGCTCATTGCTCATTGCTCATTGCTCATTGCTCATTGCTCATTGCTAACTGCTAATTGCTAATTGCTAATTGCTAATTGCTAACTGCTAATTGCCAAACTCCACCCCATTCCAAAACGCCTCCAATCGTTCGCGAGCCAATGCATCGTCGGCTTTGGGCATCCAAGTGACCAAAAACACCGTCCGGAACAAATCTTTTCGCGTCACCATGCAACCATAGTATGTATACGACAACGCCCCAAACGACACACCGACGCGATACGAGGCGTTGCGCCCGCAAAATGCCACCACATTCGATGCATCAAATCGGCTATCGTTCCCATCAAATCCATCCGATTCGCCTGCTTGCCCCAAATCCGCACCATTGACCGAGTTCCCAGGCTGTCCCAAATCATCGGCTTGCGCAGCATTCCCAGCGGCGATCAAGATGCCAGCGCGACGCGCCATATCGCGCCCCGAATCATCGTCTAATATCTCGTCGGTCGTCATCCCATCGTCGCGCGACGTGCCGCCCCAAGCCTGGATCATCGATTCGACATAGAGCTTGAGCAATGCACTTTGCTTTTGCGGGCGCACGCCGCCTACGATTCCCTCGGTCACGAGGATCGAAGCAAACACCTCGGCATCGGCGTCGCCATTGTCGGGCTTTGTGCGGTCTAGATCCGTTCCAGGCATTCGCCCCGTTGGGGCATCGTCTTCGATCCCCTGCCCCTCGGCGGCGACGTTCTTTTTTCGCCCGAATATCCATGCTCGCGACGGCGCAGAACCGCTAAACGTCTTCATTTGGCGCATTATCCATCCGTTTGGTTGCAACGCCACGCCCGCATATTTCTCCTGCGCCGACGCCTCGGGCACATCGACCAGAGCCACAAAGGCCACGATAAAGCTACACAAAAGCATCGCACGCACACACATCGCCATCGATCTACATACCAAAGCCCAAATCTCGCCCATGTATCGATTCGAAGCACGCGTATTTGTCAAAACGTCCATAGTGTCCATATTGTCGAAAAGCGCGCATTAAGCCGTTTTGATTTGCACGCCATAGCGGTTTGGCGTACTAACAGCGCGCGTAAAGTCCAGTTCTGCGCCGCGGCGCAATCTGCGCCAATACGGCGTTTTACGCCATATTCTCACTTATGATAAGAGGCAAAAAATGGTCGATGCTCTAAAAAAATCTCAAACGATCCGTCCCAAAGGTCCCGTCTTCGTCATCGTACTCGACGGCATCGGCGAAGGACGCCGCGACGAAAGCGATGCCGTCTTCTTGGCTCGCACTCCCGTCTTCGATATGCTCGATAAAGAAGCCGTCAAAACGCATCTCTTCGCTCACGGCACACACGTCGGCATGCCGAGCGATGCCGATATGGGCAACAGCGAAGTCGGTCACAATGCCTTGGGCGCCGGGCGCGTCTTTGCACAAGGCGCACGCCTCGTCGAAGAAGCCGTCCAATCGGGGCGCATCTTCGATGGCGAAACTTGGAAATGGCTCGTCGATCCCGTCGTCGCCAACAAAAAGACGCTCCATTTCATCGGGCTACTGAGCGACGGCAACGTCCACTCGCACATCGACCATCTCATCGCCATGATCGAACGCGCCGACAAAGACGGCGTCGAATCGCTCTGCGTCCACCCACTCCTCGACGGCCGCGACGTCGGCGCCACCACAGCCCTCGTCTACGTCGAAAAACTCGAAAATTCACTCGCCGCTATCAACGCCAACCCCAACCGCGACTATCGCATCGCCTCGGGCGGCGGCCGCATGATCACGACGATGGACCGCTACGAAGCCGATTGGCGCATCGTCGAACGCGGTTGGAAAGCCCATGTCCTCGGGCAAGCGCGCAACTTCGCCAGCGCCACCGAAGCCATCGAAACGTTCCGTAAAGAAGAAGACGGCATCAGCGATCAAAACCTCCCACCCTTCGTCGTCGTCCGAAATGGCAAACCCGCCGGCACCATCGAAGACGGCGATAGCGTCATCTTCTTCAACTTCCGAGGCGACCGCGCCATCGAAATCTCGCGCGCTTTCGACGACGACGCCTTCGATAAATTCGACCGAATCCGACGCCCCAACGTCCGATACGCCGGCATGATGGAATACGACGGCGACGCCCATATCCCAAGCCATTACCTCGTCGCGCCCCCCGCCATCGACCGAACCATGGGCGAATACCTCTGCGCCTCAGGCGAGCACATCTTAGCCGCCGCTGAAACCCAAAAATTCGGACACGTCACCTACTTCTGGAACGGAAACCGCAGCGGATACTTCGACGAAGCGCTCGAAAAATACATCGAAGTCGAATCCGACCGCGTCGAATTCTCACAACGCCCCTGGATGAAATGCGCCGAAGTCACCGACGCCGTCATCGAAGCACTCGACGCAAACCACTACGATTTCGTCCGCATCAACTACGCCAACGGCGACATGGTCGGACACACCGGCGACCTCGAAGCCACCATCATCGCCGTCGAAGCCGTCAACCTCGCACTCGGCCGACTCCTCGAAAAAATCCGCGCCATCGGCGGCATCGCCATCATCACCGCCGACCACGGCAACGCCGACGAAATGTATCAATATAATAAGAAAAAAGCCGATTTCGTCCGCGACACCGACGGCACCCCCGTCCCACTCACCAGCCACACGCTCAACCGCGTCCCATGCTGGATCTACGATCCTTCCCACTGCCGCACCATCGAGCTCGACGACGCCGTCACCACACGCCGACTCTCAAACGTCGCCGCCACCGTCTTCAACCTCATGGGCTACGAAGCACCCGAAGGCTACGATCCTTCGCTCATCAAGTAATCTCTCGAATTTTATTCGTTCAGTCAATCCATCTATCGAATATTTATCCATTTATCCATAAATATTCGTTTTTCATCAATGCGTTGTCGCATGCCTCTGGCATACGACAACGGCTCCGCCTATTGACGGCTAACGCCGCAATACGGCTACGCAGGGGCTCCGCCTATTGACGGCTAACGCCGCAATACGGCTACGCAAGCGGCTATGTGCTCACTATCGTTGCGCGCATACGCCGCTTTTTTTTCTGCCGATTTGATCATCTGCTTCGTCCGCATTCCCACCTCTCATTCGGGCTTGTTTTCCCAATATCCAGTCAAATTGTCCATTATCGGCAATCCCTCCCCGAAACGCGATTGGCTCCGATGCGCTCTATCCCGTTTTACCGTTTGATTTGAGCCGACGATTTTATTCCCAAAATGGGCACAAACTTGATTATCGCCATAAAACTGTGTATAGAGCCGCACTATGGATGGGCTTAGACTATCGAATAGTACGAGCTCAAAGAACTCGTCGCTTTTTTTTGCACGTTTTTCGGTGCGACATCATAAGGAGATATAGTATGGTAAATCGCAAAAGTTTAGTGTTTGCGCTCTGCGCAACGGCCTCGATTATCGGTCTAGCTGGCTGTTCCGACGACAGCGGATCGAGCTCCGAGAAGCCCTCTGGCAACGAAAGCCTCGTCGTCAATCCAACGAGTGTGCAACTCAGCAAAGGGCAAGAACTCCCCGTCACCGTTTTGCACTCTGCCGCTAGCATTACCGCTACGTCAAACGACGAATCATGCGTCACCGCTACAGTCGTCAACGACAGCACAGGCGTTTCCAAAGTCAACATCAAAACCGTTGCCACCCAGAGTTGCGCCACGACCGTCGAAATCAAAGGCGATAGCAAAACCGAAAGCGTCGCAGCGGCTGTCGTCTTTGGCGCTCCCATTCTCAATGTCACTCCACAAACGATCAATGCAAAAGTCGGCGACGCAAAACGCGCTACTGCAGAATACACCAAAGACGGCGATGCGCTAGCCGATAAAACCCTCACCCTGTCGCTCTCCTCGACCGACTGCGTCACCCTCGCCAGCAACGAAGTCACCACCAACGACCAAGGCAAAGCGCATATCGATATCACCGCCGGCAACAAAGCTTGCGAAACGACCCTCACCATCACACCGCCCGATAATGGCGTTAAAGCTAAAACCGTCGAGATTAAAGTTACAGAAGACGGTACAGTCGTCGACGATGGCAAGGGCGTCCTCGAATTCTTCGATCCAAAGAGCACTGAGAAAGAGATCAATTTCACGCTTAACGGTGGCACGACGAGCAAAAACTTTAGCGTTCGTTATTTCAATTCGGAATCGAAAGACGTCATCGCAGACGCAAAAGTTATATTTACAACCGAAGGCGACGAGGATTGTATTAAAGTCTCCAAGGGCAAAACGATCTACACGAACGAAGCTGGTATTGCCAGCAATGCCGTCACGTTTATTACAAAAGGCATCGACGGTTGTGACGCTTCTGTCGCCATTACAACGGAAAACACCGACGTCGATGCTCTCAAAGTCAAAGTTCACGTCGATGCAATCGAAGACTACCGCATGAAAGTCGTCATGAATGTCGACAAATCGAGCACTGCTGCAAAAATTGGCTATGCCCAGGCTGCGTTTATGCGAGGGGCAAATTGTAACGAACTCAGCGACTATTCTAACTGGATTCAATCAATCGAAGCCCTCGACGATAACTTCGCTAGCGCCGATAGCATTGATGCGTCGGGCAAACCTCTTGGTGAAGTTCTCTTCAACGCCGTTCCCGTCCTCTCAACAGAAGAAAAAGCCGCCGTTATCGCTTATGCGACGAGTGGAGCTGAATCCCAAGATATCATCGCCTATGGTTGTTACGACCTAGAAAGCCGCCTCGAAGGCGAAGTCTCTGTCGATATGACAGCTGTTCCCATTAATATTAAAGGCGAATACGACATCATTTCAAACTTCGACATCTCGAGTGCTTATACGAAAGACAAGCACCCTGAGCTTCCCGCTGCCGAAGATATGAACGCTGGCGACTGGGTCGATTGGATCGTCAAACTCTTTGACAATCCCGTCAAAGCCTTGTACGACTTCATCTGGGTAAACTCCATCGTCCGCCTTGGTGATCTCATAAATCAACAATGGGTAACAGACTTTATCAGCAATCCGATGACAAAAGGTCTCGTTTGGGATTTGTTTAGCAAAGAGTTGCTCACCTATCTCAACACTCAAGATTGGTACAAAATCATCATAGCTGTTGCCCCAGATATCAAAGATCTCACGACGAATATGCAATTCAAAGGCACGATGGCCGTCGAAACGACCGATGCCTCTGGTCTGAAGATCACCAAAGCGACGCAAACATACAACGAATTGCAATATCGCTGGTCTTATAATATTGAGACAAATAGCGATTGTTTAAAAGGCGACGTCTTCACCAAGTCTGGTACGTGTCGCATGTCGATGCCACTCGATAAAGCCGCCCACGCGACGGCAACGCTTACGGGCAATTGGACGGGCAAAGTCACCAATGGCGATGTCATAAGCACGCTCGACATCGATGAGCACGAATTGACGATGAAATGGGCGACCATTCTATACAATGCCATCTTTGGCGAAATCATGCCAAAAGTTCTCAATTACAAAGATTCGACCAATCTTGAAAAGGGAAGGTTGACGAGTGCATTCCTCGAAAAAGTCCTCTTCGACACCGTTGCCCAAGCGTACACGAACAGCATTGAAGAATATAACAAGGCGAATGAGTGTACGTGCAAAACTGAAGGTAATGTTGAAACTTGTACATCTGCATCAAATAAAACATGTCGCTATAAACTCCAGAGCACCCAATCGTGTGAACGATTCATCGAATCTATTGTCTACTACGCCTACGCCAAGGCATCGGAGT
>SFMP01000159.1 GCA_004554395.1 Myxococcales bacterium
CTTTTCATTAAAATCGATGCATTTCTGATCACATGCGTTCAAACCGTCGGGGCATACGCACGCTTCTTTCTTATCGCCGTATTTGTGCTCAAAACTGCTGTCGATACACGTATGACATGCGCTCCAATTGTAATCGGCCAAATTGACGCACTTCGTGCTACACCACGTGTTTCCAGATTCTTCGCAATGTTCCTTGCCCAATGGGTTATAACAACGACTCATTGCGTCTTCGCTTTCTTTCACATAACCCTTTTTGCACTCACCACAACGACTCCAATTCATCGCCTTAAAATCATAGCACGCATTATCTTCGCACCTTTCCTCGCCATAAAACTGGCAATCGCGAGCTTCACAACCATTCGCTGCATCCTCGTCGAGATCTGCAAATCCGTCTTTGCACTTTCCACAACGACTCCAGTTTTTCTCGTCGAGCACGACACACCCAATGCCCAGGCAATCTTCACCAGTTCGGCATACGCAAGCCTCGACGACGTCGTTGTCTTTAGAGACATAACCATCGGCACACTCGTTGCAATCTTTCCAATTCATTTCACTCAGCGATACGCAGTCATTGCCACATATTCTCTCGTCCTCGCCCACGCACTCATAAGGTTCTGGGCCAGGTCTGGGCTCGGGATCGGGGTCATACCCCGACGCAACACAGCCATTTCGAGGGTCACCATACCGACCGACATACCCGTCGGCGCACTCGTTGCAATCTACCCAATGCCTCTTATCCAAATCGACGCATATATTATCGCACATGATCTCCGGATAATCGCACTCGAACGAACCATTCACGTCGTTCGAACCATGCCTATCATTCGATTCGCCTTCATCACACGCTGAAACGGCACACATAAGACTCAATACTAAAAGAATCCGAACCTTATCCATCGCAAACTCCTCTATTCTCAGCAACATCCTCCAATAGACGCAACACTCGAGCTCACCTCAGCCATGCAAATCAAAACGGCATCGTCCAAGCGCCAAGCGCTCAACTATGCACGTATCATACCTACATCGCCCACAACTCGCGAAATCCTACATATCGGGCATCATTTTCCCCCGCCCCGATGGGAAGCGGCTCACCGAACGCCGCACGCCAGGCGACGTAAATGCGCAAAAAATCAAAAAATGAACCCCATAGGGCAGGGGGGCGAGTAGCCCCCAGTTATACCTAACCCCTAACCCCAATAGTGTCCTTGACACGGGGCACACTTCAGGGGCCAGGGGGGTGAGGTCAAGGGTCAGGGCAACTCTCGATTAATCTGTCATCAGAGACGCCAGACATTCGATTGTGTTCAGTGCATTTCGTGGAATGTCGGCGATCTTTGTCAAGTATTTTGCAGATTTTTTAGCCGTTTGTTCATAGGAAACTTCGAGGACTCTCCAATTTCGGAGTCGTTCGATGGCGTGGGAATAGACGACTTTAGAACGCGATTCGGGCAAGATTTTGCCGCTAGCAATGGCATCTTTGGCGCAATCGAGCAATTTTTCCATGAGATCGGATTCAGCCCAAGTCGCCGCTTGATGGTTGGCGATGTAATCGAAGACGAAGCTGTAGCTTTCGGTGTGGTGGGCGATGCAATGAGCCAGCACGGCGAAATCGCTTTGGTGTTTGGGCACGATTTGGATGGCATTTTGGGCGATGTCGATCCAGGCGCGATCTTTGAAGCGATTGAGCGTCTTTTCGTAGCGATTTTTGACGTTATCGTCGGAGAATTCGATGGCAAAGAGTGCGGCGATATCGCCAAATCGCGCCTCGACGGTGTCGATAGATTTCGATTCGTCGATCGAGATGGCACAAGCCAAATAGATGTCGTCGATAATCGCATTGAGCAAGATGTTTTTATAGAACACCATTTGCAGGCGGCCCGAGTCGGCGATGACGATATCGGGCGAGAATTCGTTGCCGCGGCGTTTAATCGTGCCATTGTGTTCGAAGAGTTTGAGCGTTTCGACGATCGGTTGATTGAGCGGCTCGATGAGAGCTTGTGCTTTGATATGCGAAGTCGTGGGCGATTGCGCGGCGTCGCCGCCTGCACCGCTCTCTTGTTGCGGGTACATTTCGCGCAAACTGGCGCGGCTTGCCGCTAGTGCCGTTTGCAAAACGGGCGAAATAAGTGCGCCGCGCTCGATGAGCAGCGACAATAAAAACGCCGACGTTTGCAACAGCGTTTGCAACGCCATCGTATCTTTGGGTGTATTGAGCAAAGCACAACTCGCCAAAGCACTCATCGTAATCGTCGACGCCTGATTGATGCGTCGCATGAGCTCGATCGTCATCGTGTCGATATCGGTCGTGAGCGATTCGGCGCTTTGTTCGTAGCACGGATCGTCGATGTGAAGGGCTTCGTTCAAATCGATGGGATCGGCAAACGAGACGTAGATTTGCCCATATTTGCTGATGAACAATTTCGTCGTGCGGATGAGGTTTGAAAAGTTTTCTTTTTGTTTTGCCGCGCCATCTTGCTCGTTTTTATAGGCCATGTCTTCGATGACTTTTTCGTATGTAATGGCGCAAGGAATAATTTTGACGGGCAGTGTTGGGTCGTTTTGAACCGTTTGCGCGATCATGCGCAGAATGCCGAATTTAGGCTGTAGCACTTGACCCGTGCGCGATCGGCCACCTTCGATGAAGAATTCGACGGGGTAGCCTTCGTGCATGATGAAATCGATGTAATAGCGGATACACGCCGTATAGAGTTGCTCGCCGCGGAAACTCCGCTTGATGAAGAAGGCGCCGCCGCGGCGCAAAATGCCGCCGACGGGGAAGAAATTGAGGTTTTCGCCCGCGGCGATGAGTGGCGGAAGCACGCCATTTTGGAACATCAATATGCTCAAGACGAGATAATCGACGTGGCTCTTATGGCTGGGAATGAATACGAGTCGATGCGTTTTCGAGAGCTCGCGGATTCGATTGAATTGCTCTTGATCGACGTAGAGCCCGTTATAGATGATGCTCCACATGGGCATGAGGGCGGTCGAGAAGATTTTGCACACGACGAGCGAAAATTTCGATGCAGTTTTATCGAGGATTTTTCGCGCCTCGAGCGTCAATTCTTCGATCGATTGCCCCGTTTGTTGCGAAATCGATTTGAGCTCGTTTTGGAATCGCTGGGATTCGACGATTTCGCGCAACAATTGTTGGTGTGGTTTGACTTTGGGCCCGTTGACCATCGCATGCATGGCGTGGATATCGTCGTCGAATTCGCGGCGCAAAGGGGCTTTTGGCGCGGCCGATTCGGCATCGCGAGCGAAGTGATGGATGAGGCAGAGGGGGTTTCCGATTTGGAAAAAGAGTTGCCCTAGCGATGGCAAAACCGACAAAAAGCGGCGCACCGAACTGGGGCGCGTCGGCGTGCCATAGATTTCGTTAAAATGCGATATTTGCGCCGATTCCATGCGGCGCTCCCAAATCACGCCGACCGTAAAGAAATGGACTTTGAGATCGGGCGTTTCGTGGATTCGGCGATCGATAGCACGGAATATGGCATCGGTTTTGTCGCGGTTTTGCCGCTCTTTCGTGCCGTATTGGTTCAAAAAGATGAGAACGGGTTTGTGTTGGACGACGAGATCGGCGATTTCTTCGGACGAAAAAGGCTTTTTGCGCCCTTTGAATATGCCGGCAATCCAAGCGCCGAGCGTGGCATAGCCTAGATGGCTATGGCCATTGCTCGCATAGGCAAGGGGCATGCCGTGTTTGAGGCACAAATCGTTGAGATAGAGAAAATCGTGTTTATTTTCGGATCCTAAGACGTAGACGATCGACTCGGAATCGGGGATCGACAAAACTTCTTGGATTTGCGTCGGTTCGTGGACGACTCGGGCATAAATCCAGACGAAAAAGAGCCGGATAAAAAAGCCCAGTTTTTTGATCATGCCAAATCGCGTCGTCGTCTCTGCTTCGTGCATAACTCCCCCGAAACAATCATTATTCGGAAATAGCGGTAAAATGGCTTATATAATATTGTTACACGTATGTCGAATGCAATCAAATCTTGTCGCATGGGTCATTTGCGAGCCCCAGTGCGCAAAAAAGCCGCAACGGGCGTTGCGGCTTTCAAACTTCGTCGGTTTAATCGCCTATTTTTTCTTGCGATAAGGCGTATCGTCGATGGGCAACGATTGACGGAATTTGCCATCGAGTTTGTAATAAGCCAATGCGCAAGCAGGCGCCGTTGGAATCATACAAAGCTCGCCGCAGCCTTTGGCGCCAAGCGAGAACGGCAATTTGTCTTCTTCTTTTGGGACGCACAAGATGACGTCGAGTTCGGGCGATTGGTCGGCGCGCAAAAAACCGATCGTTCCGAATTTGCTCTTGGGGTAACCATCGACGCATTCGAATTTTTCGGTTACGCCGTATCCAATGCCCATGACCATGCCGCCTTCGATTTGGCCCTCGACCGATTGGATATTGACGGGAGTTCCGACATCGAAAGCCGAAACGGCTTTTGTAATCTTGCCGTTTTCGTCTAAGACGACGACTTGCGTACCATAAGAATACGAGACGTGGCTAATGGGATTGTCTTTGATGGCGCCGAGAGGATCGGTTTTGACCGAGTATTCGCCGAAGAATTCTTCACCTTCGAGGTCGGCAATCGTCTTGCCCGAATCGAGTGCAGCGCGTAGTTTTTCGCCCGCACGGCGGGCGGCTTCGCCGGTGACGACGGTTTGACGCGATGCCGTCGAAGTGCCCGAATCGGGCGTGCGAATCGTATCGGCGTTTTCGAAGATAAAGAGCGCCGGATCGAGTTCCGAGACGTGGCAAATTTCGGTGAGAACCATTTGGCCAATCCCCTGCCCCATGCACGAAGCCGACGTGCGGATGTGGATCTTGCCATCTTCGACCGATAGCAATACTCGACCGACGTCTTTTTTGCCCATGCCCGTGCCCGAGTTTTTGAAACCACAAGCGATACCTGCATATTTGTTGCCATAGTAAATGTCTTTGACGGCATCGATACAGGCGACGAGATTCGTATTGGGGTCGGCAGTTTGGCCATTGGGCAAGACATCGCCTGGTTTAATCGCGTTGCGACGGCGAATTTCCCAGGGGTCGATCCCGACCATCTCGGCGAGTAGGTTGATATTTTGCTCGGTAGCAAAACAGCTCTGGCTCACGCCGAATCCGCGATAAGCGCCCGAGACGACGTTATTGGTATAGACCGACATGCCGAGGATATCGACGTTTTGATAGTTATAGGGGCCGGCGGCATGGGTGCAAGCGCGGTGCAGAACGGGGCCACCAAGGGAGGCATAAGCACCTGTGTCGGCGATGATGACGCCTTTCATACCAGTGAGAATGCCGTTTTCGTCGCATGCCGTCGTAAACTCCATTTCCATGGGGTGGCGTTTGACGTGGTAATCGAGCGATTCTTGTCGGCTATATTTGACTTTGACGGGGCGTTTGGTGACCCATGCCATGAGGGCGGCATAAGGTTGGACGGTCATGTCTTCTTTGCCGCCGAAACCGCCGCCGACGAGCGGCGCACGGCAGTGAATGCGCTCTTTTGGCCAGCCAAACATGGCCGCCGTTTCGCGCTGTACGTCGTAGATCGATTGGCTCGTCGTATAGAGCAATAAGCCATCTTCGCCCTCGGGCAAGGCGACGCAACATTCGGGCTCCATAAAGCCGTGTTCTTGCCACGTCGTCTTATATTTACGCGTGACGACGTATTTTGAATTTTTAATAGCTTCGTCGGCGTTTCCTCGAATTAAATTCGCGCGGCTCATGATATTGCCATCGGGGTGGATGAGCGGAGCATCGCCGCGCAGCGCTTCGTATGGCGACGTAATCGGCTTGAGTTCGGTGTATTCGACTTCGACGAGGTCGCAGATTTCTTTGAGCGTATCGGGGTTTTTCGAAGCGACGAGGGCAATGACGTTTCCGACGTATTTCGTCACTTCGCCTTCACCGATCATGACATCCCAGTCTTGTTTAATGTGGCCAATTTTGTTGTTGGGAACGTCTTTTCGGGTCAAGATTTTGACGCAATCGGGGTGTTGGAGAGCCTTTGAAATGTCGATTTTATCGACGCGAGCCCGGGGATATTTCGAATAGACGCCTTTGGCAAAAATCATATCGGGGAAGTAGAGGTCGTCGGCGAAGATGCCGGTGCCATTGACTTTTTCGGCAGCATCGATTCGCTTTGCGCGTTCGTTCATGTGCAACGTCTTGGGCGCGGGCTCGATGGGGCGATTCTCGCGGAAGTAATCGGCGGCGAGCAAGATGGCATCTTCGATTTTTTTATAACCCGTACAACGGCACAAATTGCCGCGAATTGCCTTTTTGACGTCGTCGCGCGTCGGGTTGAGGTTTGTATCGAGGAGGCTCTTGGCCGAAATGATCATGCCGGGGATGCAGAAACCGCATTGGACGGCGCCGGCGACGGCAAAACAATGCTCGTAGACTTTCATTTCTTCGGCGGGAATGCCTTCGACGGTGAGCACTTTTTTGCCAGCCAATTTGCTCAACGTGGGGATACAAGCCTTGACTTTAGCGCCATCGACGAGAACGGTACACGTTCCGCATGCCCCTTCGCTGCAACCGTCTTTCGTTGCCGTGAGGTGGAGATCGTCGCGAAGAAAGCGCAAAAGTTTCTTATCTTGTGCCGACTCATAATCTTTGCCGTTAATATTGACGATAAACATAACGATAACGCTCCATGAACAAGAGAAATGAAAATATATGACATATCGGTATAAACGCGATAGGTGCGCATGCTAGCGCACCTCATGCAGAATATACACGATTGAAACACGAAACGTGCATAAAATGCGCATGGTAGCGCATAATCCGCTACTTCGACAGATCTTCGTTGACGAGGATCGAGACGAAGTTCTTTTCCATGAGGTCGTTGAGCCACGAGACGACGAGTCGTTGACTTTCTTTCATCGCGATTTGCTCGCGGCACTGATCCATCGTCGCTTTCCAAGCACTCGACTCGCCATGGACGACGTCGTCGACGCGGATGATGTGATAGCCGGCAGCCGTTTCGATGAGTGCCGAAACATCGCCTTTTTGTAGCGCAAAGACCGACGAAAAATCTTTGCTCAAGTCACCGGGAGAAAACGATCCGAGGACGCCTTCGCGCTCGGCGCTTCGCCCCGTCGAAAACTGCTTGACGAAATCGACGAATTTATCGGGGTTGCGTGCAGCGATTTCTTGGACGCCTTGCGCATAGCGTTTCATCGACGAATCGAGGCTATTCCACCAGACGCCGTTGAACGCGCGCGCCATGGGCGCGGCGAGTCCGGCTTGGCTGTCGGCATCGATCTCGGGAATGATGATTTGTCGCAGTGTAACCGTGACGCCGTCTTTGGCGTCAGGTGCGAGTTCTTGTGCACATGCGATGACATCGGCTTCGGCGGGAGCGACTTGGCCCGCCAATTCGCTGCGAATGACGAATTGCGCTTCGATTTCGCTTCGCAAATAAGCGCGATAAGCCTGCCAATCGATGCCCTCTTGCGCCATCATCGCTTTGAACGATTCTTCGCTTTGGCCGGCACGCGAAAACATTTCTTTGAGCTGAGCATCGACTTCTCGATCTCCGACGTAGATGTTGTTTTTCTTCGCTTGCCGAGCGATGAGCTTCGCTTGGACGAGTTCTTTGACGATTTCTTCGAGTTCTTCGGAACGCTTGGGCGAGTCGTCGATATCGTGGAGATCTTTGCCCTTGACGAGGTAGCGCATGACGCCATCGTTTCGGACGTCGTTGAGCGTGATGATATCGTCGCCGGCAATGGCGGCGATGCGCTCGATCGTTTCGGCATTTGCTTCGTTCTGCCCCACGGGGAGCCATTGCAAGCCTACGAAGCAGAAAAACGCGAGTATATGTCGGGAATTTACCATGTTTACCCTATGAAAAGTGAACGCCAAGTGCAACACCAGCCGCACTCGACCGATCACCATATTTGAATTTGACAAAATTCGCAATCTGCATTGCAACGCTCACCGGGGCTACCGCATTAAAAATTCTCTTGACTTTGGTAAAAGGCTTTGACGCACGGTGAGTCCACTAGCACATCTCGCCTCTCTTCCTGACCTCCCCTCGGCCTATCGGCCACCCCCTCTCCATAAATGGAGATGGGGAATAAACATGTTTCGGCTCGGATCCCCCGGCCGTTGCTGGGGGCTACTCGCGGCAACCCCTAACGGGGTTTATAAAGAGCCCGTATTGAGCCCAACGGGCGAAATAGGGCGATAAAAGCCCGTATTGAGCCCAACGGGCGAAATAGGGCGATAAAAGCCCGTATTGAGCCCAACGGGCGAAA
>SFMP01000160.1 GCA_004554395.1 Myxococcales bacterium
GATGGGAAAGACTCTCGAAGACACGATGACGCTTTTACGACTCACTGATGACGAAAAACATTCCGTACGCGCGTGTTTCTCGTCATAGCTCGCCACAATCGCGCCCTGCCTATTTTCAATCGTTCCCTATCTATTTTGAAGTCATCGCATAACGCGTATGACTATCATCGCCCTCGGCAAAGTGAATTCGAACATGGCGATAATGCGTCGTATGCCCTTGTAAGCAAATGGCAAAGTCGGCGTCGATATCTGAAAATACGCCCGAGGCGACGATTTTTTGCGTCATGGCGTCGACGAGGGTGATGTGTTGTCCAAGTCCGACGAGTCGATCGCGGTATTCGTCGAGCAGTTTTTTAGGCGACGACAACAGTTCGCCATTGACCGCCACGAGATGGCGCATGACGTCATTTGCGACTTGGTGATGAATGCGCGATTGCGCATTGATATCGAATGCATGCTGAAAACACGCCGCAGCCCCGATATCACTCAACATCGTAATCTTTGGCGCATGGCACAAGTTGACACCTATCCCAAATAAAAGCGCTCCATCGCCCGATAAATACGACGACAACGCACCACCTATCTTGCGAAGCGGATTCAGCGTCACGATGTCGTTGGGCCATTTGAATCGAAAATCGCCCTCGATGCTACGCACGACGGCGAGCGACGGGATGATTTGAAACAGCGGCGATATACACGCCCCATCGGTCGGTATGCGAGCGCATAAATGGAGATTGCCTTTGCCCGCTAACCATGGACGATTGTATTGACCGTGAAATCCATCGCCGTTGAGCGCTAACGCAAAAATGGGATCGGATACGCGGCACGATGCCAAACGCTCGTATTGAGACGACAACGAATAACTCTCGATGATGAGTCGATAAGGGGCTTCGTGCGATTCGAATAAATGCGGACTCCCAGCCCGATCCTGAAACTCAAAATTCGGAAAATACGAATCTATCTTGCATTTTTCGCAACTGAAATCTGAACCAAGAAAATTCTCAGCACCACTATCGTGCATATCTGAATTCGATGCACAGCACAAAACGGCGTTTTGAGCGCCGATCGCCAGATTGATGATTGCTTTCGAAGCTGCGAGTATTTTCATCGTCTTACTTGCCTTTGTGGAAGTCGTGCCTATTGTCCGCCCCTCGAATAGGTTACGCTCATATTTCCATGGGCGATATTTTTATTGAGAGGTCGATTTATGGCACAAGAAAAATTTGAATTCCGTTCAGAAACGAAAGAACTCCTTCAGATGATGGCGAAAAGCCTTTATTCGAGCAAAGACGTCTTTTTGCGCGAACTCATCTCGAATGCCTCGGACGCACTCGATAGACGTCGTTTTGAGTCGCTGACCGACGCGTCGAAATTGCCCGCCGACGAGACACTCGAAATTCGCGTCTCGGCCGATAAAGTCGCAAAGACTTTGACGATCGAAGACAATGGCGATGGTATGACGCGCGACGATATGATTGCCAATTTGGGCACGATCGCCCACTCTGGAACGAAAGCTTTCGTCGAAAAATTAAAAGAAGCCGAAAACGCCGAGCAAGCCACGTCCCTTATCGGACAATTTGGCGTCGGATTCTATTCGGCGTTTATCGTCTCCGACGACGTCACTGTGACGAGTAAACGCGTCGGACAAGATAAAGCGTATACGTTCCATTCAACGGGCGATGGCGCTTATACTATAGATGACGCAGAAAAGTCGAGCTATGGGACAAAAATCGTCCTAAAACTTCGTCCCGAAGACCTCGAAGACCATTTGTCTGACTTCACCGACGAATACGTCATCAAAGAAACGATTAAAAAATATAGCGATTTCGTCCAGTATCCGATCATGGTCGAATGCGAACACCAGCATCACCGCACGGGCGTCGAAGAAGCCGAAGGTCACGACGAATCGACGTGCAACGACCCAACGCACATGGTCAAAGAACGCGTCTGGGAACAAGCCAACTCGATGAAAGCCATTTGGCTCAAAAATCCGAGCGAAGTCACCGATGAAGAATACAACGATTTTTATAAAAATTTGACCTACGACTGGTCGGAACCGCTTTTCCGCCTCAATCTCAAGGCTGAGGGCACTGTCGAATACCGTGGTTTGCTCTTTATCCCCTCAAGAGCCCCCTACGATATGAACTATCGCGACGCAAAATACGGCTTGCGGCTACATGCTCAACACGTCCTCATCATGGAAAAATGCGCCGAATTGTTGCCCGATTACTTGCGCTTCGTCAAAGGCGTCATCGATTCATCCGACTTGAACCTCAACATATCGCGTGAAATCTTACAAAAAGACCGTAGCATATCGACGATCCGAAAGCACATCGTCAAAAAAGTCCTCGATTTGCTCGATAACGCCAGCGAAAACGATCCCGAAAAATATGCCAAATTCTGGGAACAATATGCGCGCTATATCAAAGAAGGCGCCGCGAGCGATTACGAAAATAAAGACAAACTGCTCAAGCTCATGCGGTTCGTCTCGACGTTTACGGTCGACGAAGATGCCAAAGACGAAAACAAAGGCAAAGAAAGCGTAAAAACGTCGTTTGCCCAATACGTTTCGCGGATGCCGAGTGATCAAAAAGATATCTACGCCATCACGGGCGAATCGCTCGAAGTCATCAAAAATAGCCCCCATCTCGAAGCATTCAAACAAAAAGGCTATGAAGTACTCTATCTGACCGACCCATACGACGAAATCTTGTTTAGCCAAATTACGGAATTCGACGGCAAAAAAATCGTCTTCATCGGGCGTGGCGAAGTCGAATTGGGGAGCGAAGAAGAAAAGAAGGCAAATCGCGAAAAACTCGATGCCCAAAAGAAAGATTTTGGCGGATTGCTCGAAAAAATCCAAGGTGCCCTCGGCGGTTCGGTCGAATCGGTGCGACTTTCATCGCGTTTGACCTCATCGCCTGCCTGCCTCGTCGGGCAAGATGGCGATATGAGCCCGCAATTGCATCGTCTACTCTCAAAGATGGGCAACGCCGGCATGCCCGAATCGAAACGAATCCTCGAAATCAATCCAAATCACCCACTCCTCGAAAAGATGCAGTCGCGATTCGCCGCAAACGCCGACGATGCCATCATCCCGAAATTCGCACAACTCCTCTACGATCAATCGCTACTCTCCGAGGGATCGCCTCTACCCGACCCCGTCGAATATACAAAACTCGTCACGGAGCTCATGGTCGAATCGCTCTAAACACACAAAATGCGCTGGCGTATGCGCGATAGCCATAGCCAGCGCCAAAAGCCCGTATTGCCCAACGGGCAATAGGGCGAAAAAGAGCCCGTATTGCCCAACGGGCAATAGGGCGATTAAAAACGCTTTTTGTCAGTTTGATGCGTATTCAAGGCGGCTAGACCGATGGCAAGGGGGCGTACTAAGGTACGTTCCCGCCGCCAGCGTGGCGACGCCAACGCAGAAGACGCGCAAAATGGCAAAAAGCAAA
>SFMP01000161.1 GCA_004554395.1 Myxococcales bacterium
AGACAATCATCAATAATCTTCAAAAGTTTATGATGGAACTAAGAAAGGGGTATGCATTCGTGGCTAGACAACAGCATATCCACACGGAAAAAGACGATTATTACATAGACCTTGTGTTTTATAATTACATTCTCAAGTGTTTTGTATTGATCGACTTGAAAACTAGCAAAATTACCCATCAGGATGTTGGGCAGATGGATATGTATATCCGTATGTATGATGATCTCAAAAAAAGAGACGATGACAATCCAACGCTTGGACTTGTGCTTTGTACGGATACGGATGAGGACATCGCCAAATACTCCATACTTCACGGCAACGAACAGCTTTTCGCATCCAAATACAAGCTGTATCTACCCACAGACGAGGAATTACGTGCGGAAATTGAAGCACAGAAACAGTTCTTCCTGATGCAACAGGCTGAAAGCGAAAGTGAGGAATGACAATGTCTAAGCAATTCATAACTTATAATTCATAATGCATAATTGGCTTCGCACCACAAAGTACATACTCATGGATAAACTCAAAATGCACACCCCCGGCCTGTTGGCCACCCCCTCGCCATTTATGGCGAGGGGGAATGGACGCCCGCGGCGCGGGCGTTGTTGATTTGGCAAATCAATCGCGACCAGGTAAAAAACAAGCACTGCCGTAGGATGTGGCAAATCAATCGCGACCAGGTAAAAAAAAAGCACTGCCTACGGCAGTGCCCTCAAATTCCGCGACCAGGATTCGAACCTAGATACTCGGCACCAAAAGCCGATGTCCTGCCATTAGACGATCACGGATCGCTTGCGATAGAACGCAAAGAGCGAGGATTCCGCGACCAGGATTCGAACCTAGATACTCGGCACCAAAAGCCGATGTCCTGCCATTAGACGATCACGGAATACTTGCATGAGGTGTCTTTCGACTCCCCTGCAAAACGCTAGTGCCTTATAGTGATTTTTCTGATGATGTCAATCATTTTTTTCGAAAAAACGACGAGCTCGATAAAAGAGGCGTTTCTGAGTAGCGGCTAGAAGGTCATTGAGATGGGGGATCGAGCCTTGGGCGTTGCGGGCGCGGCGATTGAGCGCCCGCAGAGGGGGGGGGCGGCGTATTGGCGCGTGCGGCAATAGCCGCGAGGGGGGAGACTTCCCCCCTATCCTATAGAGAGGAGAGGGAGGCGCGACGATTAGAGACCGTAGGCGGCTTTGTCGGCTTCGGGGACTAAGATGCGCGTGCGCATGGGTGGGACGGTGACGGAGGCGTTGCTGCCGGAGAGGGAGACGGAGTAGGAGTCGTCGAGGAGGTCGACGAGTTTGCCGCCGTTCCAAGGTGTTTTCATGCCGCCGCCCGAGCCTGCGGTGCTGCTCGTTTGCGTTTCGTGTGTGTTGACGACGACCATGACGGATTTGCCCTCGTAGGAGCGGAAGAAGGCGTAGATGCCGGCTTCGTCGGATTCGGTTTTGTCGGAGTGCCAGACGTTGGCGTCGACGGTGCCGCGTCGGAGGGCGGGAACGGCTTTTCGGATGGCGGTGAGCTGTTGGATGTGGGTGAAGATGGGGTTATGAGTATCCCAAGGTTTGTAGTTTGGGTAGAGGTCGGGGTAGAGTTTGAAGATAGAGGCGTTGGCGTCGAACATGTCTTCGCGGTTGGCGGGGTCGTTTCCGCCCATGAAGCCTTGTTCGGTGCCGTAGTAGATGCATGGGATGCCGCGCTGAGTGAGTAGGAAGGAGAGGGCGTTTTTGAGCGAATCGACGCCTTTTGGGTCGTTTCGGTCGAAGAGGTATCGCCCGACGTCGTGGTTGTCGAGGAAGTTGACGAGAGCATCGCGCGGAGCGATGCCTGCGCCCGTTTCGTCGACGATGCCGTTTTCGCGCGGGACGTCGCTGAAGAGGGCGTGTCGTCCGCCGCTACTCCATGTGAAATCCCAGCCGTAGAGTGGGGATGTGCCCGAAGGAGCAGTGCAATGGATCGAGTTGTTGCCGGGTGCGCATTTGAACGATTGATCGATGGCGTATTTTTGCGAGAACAAGAAGACGGAATCGACGGAATTTTTGTTTTCGACGTACGAGGCGAGCAAGATGTCGTTGCCGTCGAAGGCTTCGCCAAACATGAAGAAGTTCTTTTTGCCGCGTTCGGCGGCGTGTTTTCGGATGGCGGGCGCGAACGTTTCCCAGAACGAGTATTCGACGTGTTTGAGCGTGTCGATTCGGAAGCCGTCGCAATCGGTGGCGTCGATCCAGTACGAGAAGACGTCGATCATGGCTTGTCGGACGTCGGGGCGTTCGGTGGCGACGTCTTTGAGACCGCCGGGGAAGTCGCCTAAGAGGGTTTGGGTATTTTGGCAATAACCGCGCGGAGTGCCGTCGAGGTAGTCGCCGGTGGTGCCGTCGTAGTTGGTGAGGCGGCGTTCGCAGATGCATTTTTTGTTGTCGTAGTCGGTGCAGCTTATGCGCGTTATCTCACCTTTTTCGTTTCTCTCGATAATGGCGCCGACGTATTCGTCTTCGGTGAGTTTATCGTAGTCGAATGTACGACCGCGTTGGTGGTACCAATCTTTGTTGGCGAATCCGAGTTGTTCGATATTCGAGGCGATGATGGCGTCGCCGTCGAGGTCGATGTTTTGGGGGCCAGGAGCGGTACGATTGATTTGGGGCATATCGAAGAAGACGATGGGTGCTTTGCCCGAGATCCCCATGCTCGTATAGGCAGAGATGCCGCGTGGATTGAAATCGGGGTCGTATTCGGTGACGCGGCTCAATCCGCCGATGTCGTCTTTCGAGAGTCCGGAGCCTTTGTCGGGTTCGCCCGATCCGGCGAGCCATTCGTTGGGCTGGCCATTCATATTGATATCGTAGAAGAAGACTTGCCCGACGTGGTTGGTGACGATGTCGAGGATGAGCTTCATATTGCGCTTGTGAAGTTCGTCGGAGAGTCGGCGCAGAGTGGCCAGGTCGCCGAAATGCGGATTGTGCTTGAGGAAATCGACCGTCCAATATCCGTGATACGAGGCGAAGCCAGCATCTTCTTCGACGTTTTTGACGACGGGCGAAATCCAGAGCGTCGTGACGCCGAGGGCTTGGAGGTAGTCGAGTTTGTCGATAATGCCCTGCCAATCGCCGCCGTGATAACGGCTCATCGAGCGCTTATCGACGTTGAAATCGTTGTTGATATCGCCGTTGTGGAAGCGGTCGACGATGAGTTGGTAGATGACTTCGTCGCGCCAATCTTGGACGTGAGTAGAGAGCGAGACATCGGTTTGATGAGGCGCGGTGGGCAACGGATCGGCGTCGACGCAACCCGTCATCATGGCGCCAGAGAGAGCGGCGATGGCCAACGTCGAGGCGATCGCCTGAGTGCGAAAGAACGATTTCATCATAGAATCCTTTGCGCAATATCGAAGCATCGCCCAGCGACATCGCTCGCTCGGCGACCTTCGCAATGATTAGAGTTTTCCGCCACCAAAGAGCCCGCCTTTTTTGCCGCCGGTGAGCGAAGGCGCGGGTTTCGGAGCGGCGGGAGCGGCAGGAGCCGCCTTTTTCTTGCCCGTCGTCTTTTTGACAGGTTTGGGGGGCGCCTCTTGTTTGACGACACTGGCGCTGACATCGTATCGATCCATGCGAGCGTTATTGACGACGAGTGCATTGGTTGCGTAATCGGGCTGTAGTGCGTAGTAGTCGATTTGCTCGTTTTTGTCGTAGAAATACCATCCGGCGCCGCCGGCAGCCGCGACGATGAGCACGACGAGAAGGTAGACGAAGAAGTTCGACGATTTTGGTTTAGCCGCGGCATGGGCTTCTTCGAGTCGCAGGGCTTCGAGCTCGTTTTGTTGCGAGATACGCAATTTTTCAGCGGCGAGTTTTTCGGCTTCTTTTCGAGCTTTTTCGGCGGCGATAGCGGCTTGTCGTTCTTCTTCTTCGCGTTTTTGTCGGGCTTCTTCTTCGAGGTCGATGATGCCCGCTTCGATATCTTTTTCGCGTTGCAACTGCGCCTGCATTTCGGCTTGTCGCAATTTTCGTTCTTCGATTTCGTGTTGCTCGGCGAGGATAGCTTGCTCGGCTTCGAGTTTAGCCATTTCTTCTTCGTATTCTTTTTTTCGCTGAGCTTCTTCTTCTTCGCGTCGTTTTCGTTCTTCTTCGCGTTCGCGTTCGGCATCGGCCGTAGCGATGGAATCGTCCAAGAGATTGCCCAAAAGGCTCTTTGCACTTTCCGATTTATGCCGCGATGATCGTTTCGATCGGTTGATGCGAGCGACTTCACCGCTAGACGAAAGTTCCGACAATTTATTTAGGGAATCGTTCAAAGCAGATTGATTGGACATGCTTAACTCCTCATGTGCAAAAACTGGACGAAACGGCGTTTAGTCTTTGTAGTATGTATCTTTGATCGCATCAAGCGCAAGATCGAGGAACTCGTAAAGCGCCTGCTGTGGGATATCTTCGACTTTTGAAGTGAGCAAGCCGTGGCAATTGATCGGGTGGCTCTTGAGTTTGAGGTTTTCGTTGTTTTCGAGATATTTGTTGATTTTGCCACTGAGCGATTCGGGTGCGGTTTTATTTGGATGGGGTTGGGCATAGAGTTTGACGTCGCCCTCGGTGCTCAAATCCATGATGGCATAGCCGATGCCGCCGTAGCGGAAGTTGATGCCGCCGATGCGCCCGCCGCCAGCCTCGATGTTGCACCCCTTCGAGCGCGCGTAAATCATCAGTTTTTCGATAGCATCGCGGCGTTCTTTGCCGCGTTCTCCTCCGAGCTCTTGCGCTTTTTGAATGACCGTCAGTTTATCCACTTTATCCTCCTAAAGACCAAAAATCGGCGTTCTCATGCACGCCGCACAAGTGTGCGATGCTACACCATTTTCGGCGCGTTTGCCATAAAAGAGTTACAAACTGCCCTCGTCGCCGCGCCCCACGCGCTTTTTTTATGGTGACGCTTGGCGCCATCTTTCCAGAGATTTGGGACTGTCTTTTATTTGGTGTGCGCTGGCTATTTCGCTATCGCTACATACGCCATCGCGGTTGCGCTATTTCGCTATCGCTCAATACGCGCAACAAGTGTGCGCTGGCTATTTCGCTATCGCTACATACGCCATCGCGGTTGCGCTATTTCGCTATCGCTCGATACGCGCAACAAGTGTGCGCTGGCTATTTCGCTATCGCTACATACGCCATCGCGGTTGCGCTATTTCGCTATTGCTCAATACGCGCAACAAGTGTGCGCTATGTTCTCGTTTCACTGCGAGCGTACGCGCAGCCATAGCCGTTGCTATTTATAGATGCCCCGGAGGATCTTGGCGACGACTTCAGCCGACACGCCCGAACATCGAACGATTTCTTGTTCGTCCATACCGACGGAATGCATGTGTTCGACGATCTTACATTGCGCCGATATATTGCCTTCTTCCCGTCCTTCTTTTCGTCCTTCTTCCCGTCCTTCTTTTCGCCCTTCTTTTCGCCCTTTTTTAAGTCCTTTTTCCATGCCATCGGCGACGGCGCTGTTGTATAATTTCATCTGAATCGCGTCCATATTCTTCTTCCTTTGAATCGCTCCTCTAAAGTGTTTTGCCATGACGGGATCGCGCATTTGCGATGGATCGTTGCATGCGAAATCATGCATAAGTTTACCCAAAGGCGTATCGTCCTGCAATTGACCGTTTACGAAATAAATCTGAGTGCCGACATCGTAGATTTTTTGCGCGTCGTCGCGCATGAGAATGCGATTGACGGGGAGTCCTTCGCAATACATTCCGTCTTTGACGATAAAGATGACAAATGCTTTTGGCATCTTGAGATAATCGGCTTTTTTCTTGAGATGCTTCATTTTTATCGCAGCCCCGTAATAATCGGCTCGACGAAGCAGATTGGGCGAATTGGCATTCTGAATTTCGATATTGTAGAAATTGTTCTGAGAATCGGTTGCCAAAACGTCGAATCGCACGGAATGCCCAAATGGATTGTTTATCTCCTCTTGCACTTTGACTTGCGTTACAGAGAGATCGGGCATATTCAAAATGATCCGCAGAATGTGTGTCGTTATCTCTGGTTCGTCTTTGAAGAATACTTGCGACAAAACATCTGAATAAACGGTCATCTGCGAATAAGCTTCATCGAGTTGCTCACGCGTAAAGTTTTTCTTACTCCGACCCATACCCACCTCCCTATTAAATTGTCACTCGCATTGTCATGCGCATTATTGAGTGATGAGTATAGCGGGCATTTCGGAAAACCGTTCACCTTTTTTTACATTTTTTGATTTTTTTCATTCGTCATATACGCCTAGAGCGCACCGCAGGCGATAGAAGAAGTGCCCCAATCGATGCGGCCCGTAGAAAAAGGACTTCATGGCGCTTCGAACGGCGGGCAATGGGGCGTCTTGAGCGAGCATGAGGAGCGAGCGCAAGGCGAGCCCTGTCATGGCATCGCATTTATCGTCGCGCCCCGTGACGAGTTGAGCGGCGAATGAGCTGTCGCGTAGCCATAGATTGCACATATTTTTGTATAAAATTCGATAGATCAGTTTATTGAGCGGTTGATATTCGTTATTATTAAAACTATGATAATTGGAATTCGAGTATTTGCCGTTTGAACGATGAACATGCTGTTGGTCTATTTTGGCGTGTTGGAAGATAAACCGAGTGAAATCGAATGCGATGATGCTGAGTCGTTCGAGGCGATATTTTTTGGCGTGGGCGTGGAGGGCATGTTCTGCACGGCAATCGTCGTTGCTTCGAATGATATTCGAGCAAAAGGCGATGATGTCGAGTCGCGTTTTGAGCGCAAAGGAGTGTTCGATGGCATGGGTGAGTAGCAGAATCCACATATCGCATGTGGCTAGCGTATAGACGCCATTTGTCATGGCATTATCGCGGCGTGATCGCAAGTAAGCCTCGTCGAAATCGGGGGCGTCGAGGGATGGCAAAGCGAGTCGCCAATGGATTTCGATGGGCGCCAAGACGTCGTGATAGACGATTTCTTGGTTTGTTGCCCAAATATGGGGGCTTTCGAGTCGTCGATAACCGATTGTCGCGAGGAGTTGGCGTGTGCGCGATCGATAGGCACGCGGGATCCAGACGTCGATATCGGTCGTCGATCTCGCGCGTGTCGATCCGAAAATCGCCTGCCCCATTGGTGCGCCTTTGAGCAAGATAAATGGGATCTGTGCTTCGTCGAAAAGCGATCGCATTTGATGGATGGCGACTTCGATGAGTTTGAGCTTTGTGCAATATTCGATAAATTTACTTGGGTAATGCAGATGATTTAGTATATTGTCGCGATTTTCGTATAATGATTTGCAATAGTTGTAGAAGGTCGAATGATTTGAGGTGATAAAATGATGGAAGCGATCGTTAGAAAGATGAGCGTCGTAGCGGTTGGATGAGCCAGAGTCTATGGTCGAGGCATTGTCGGTAGATCGATCGATCGATTCCGATGTTTTATAAGCGTCGGATGGATTGGATAGATGGGGTAATCGAGCACCGGGGCATCGATTTTTTGTATCATCGATATAGGCGAACAGCGTCGGCTCGCAATCGTATCGCTTGGCGCGATTGTCGATATCGGTCCACGAGACGCCGAGCGCCGTGGCGCGCGCCAATGCGTCGTCGAAGTAGCGCGCCACGGCGCTCGGGAAATGATTTGTTTTTGGGATGGGCATCGGTTAGTCCCAGGGATTTCGGCGATTTGGAACGAGTTTTCCCATTTCTCTGTATTCTTGTAGCCCAGAGGCTTCGAGCAATTCCATATCGATGAGGGATTTGCGTTCGGCGGCTTTGTAAGCGGCTCTGAGAACGGAGTTTTTGATACATCCGCCCGAGAGTTCGAAGTCTTTTCCGAGGATTTCGAAATCGATATCGTCGGAGAGTGGCGCGGCGTCGGGCAAGAGTCGTTTCCAGATGCGTGCGCGGTCGCGCGCGTCGGGGAATGGGAAGTCGATTTTGTGGTTGAGTCGTCGCTCAAAGGCATCGTCGATGGCGGCGTCGAGGTTCGTCGTCAGCAAGACGACGCCATCGAATCGCTCGACTTCTTGGAGCAATAAGTTGACTTCCATGTTGGCATATCGGTCGTTTGAATCTTTGACATCGGTTCGTTTTGAAAAGATCGAATCGGCTTCGTCGAACAAGAGGATGGCGCCGCAAGCGGCGGCTTCGCGGAAGCATTTTTCGAGGTTTTTCTCGGTTTCGCCGACGTATTTCGAGACGATGGCGGGAATCCTGACGCGATAGAGCGCCATGCCGAGTTCGTTTGCGATGATTTCTGCCGAGAGCGTCTTTCCCGTTCCCGAATCGCCCCGAAATAGCGCGCATATCCCTCGCCCTTTTGTCATCTTCTCGCCAAAGCCCCAATCTTCGAAGATCGTGCGGCGATTGCGAACCGACGCGATGAGGCTGCGAATTTTTTCTTTAATTTTCTTTGGCAAGACGAGGTCGTCGAGCGTGAGCGTCGTCATCGTCTTGTCGGCGATTTTCTTTATCTTGTTTCGAATTTGCGTACGTGCGGCTTCGTCGAGCGTCGCCATATCGAGCGATAAAGTTTGGTTGTGTGGTGCGTTATGCGAACAATCTTCGGCATTGTTGCTAGATGGTTGAATTTTATTCTCGAGATTTCCGAGAGCTCGATTCATGGCGACCGAAATGGTGTTTCGGATCATGCCACCAGGGAATTCGTATTTTTCGGCCAAGTGCGGGAGATCGACGTCTTGGGCCAATTCGACTTGTTTTGGGATGTGTCGGCGCCAAATTTGCTCGCGCAATTTTGCGGGCAAGATGTCGAAATCGATTTGCATCGTCACGCGGCGATCGAGGGCAGGGTCGAGGACCGTGGGTAAGTTTGTCGTCATGATGACGAGGCCTTCGTAGGCGTCGAGCGCCGCCAAGAGCAATGGCAAATCACGATTCCCTTGTGTTCGCGCCGTAAAGATGAGTTCACAATCGTCGAAGAGTAAAACAGCACGTCGCAATCGCGATTCTCGCATGATCTTGTCGAGGTTGTCTTCGAGTCCGCGTCGGGCTTGTAGTTCATGAGCATCGACGAGTAGGAGAGGGCGATTGAGCGCGTGGGCAATGGCTTGCGCCATGAGTGTTTTGCCCGTGCCCGAGGGGCCGCAGAATAGCAAGATGATATTGCGGCCGCCACCGCCGATTTCTTCGAATCCCCATGTCTTTTTCATGGTCATGCATTGCTCGTAATTGTCGACGAGCGACATGATTTGTTGTCGTTTTTTTTCGGGTATGACGACGTCTTCGAGCTTCGTCTTTGGGTGTAGGATGCGGCTAAAGCCGTCGATTTCGGCATCGGCTTCTTGCCCCAAGATATGGGCGACGATGCGCGGCATCGGCGCGATGATCATCTCTTGGAGTTGGTTTTCGGCTCCGAGTTTTGGGACGATTTCGCACAAATGATGCAGGAGAAGCGGGGAATTTGGGGAGAAACTTCGTCGATTTTCGAGTTTTTTCGAAAAATCTTCGCTAAATAGGTCGAGTGCTGTGCCGACATCGATTTGCGATAGGGCAAAGTTTTGGCGCATACGCGCTAGAGTTTGTCGGAAGCTGGCATCGAGCGTCGGGGCGATCGACAAGAAGAGGGCATTGGCTTCGAAAGTGGAGAGCGAGAAATCGGCGACGATTTGCCGGAAAGGGATCGATTCTGGCGATTCATCGGCGGATTTATCGAGTGCATCGACATCGGCACAGTAGCGTTTGATAGCGGCTTCGCCGTCGCAGGCGAATTTATCGCATAGTGAGATGAGCGATTTGAGGCGATTTTCGAGATATTGTGCGTTGTTCATGAGACTCCCCCCCCAGCTCATTGGATCTGGGAAAAGATTTGGAAATAGCGAGAGCCCCAGCCCATCTTGCCAACGGGTTCGATCCGATCGTGTGTGGAGTCGCGCTCACGCCTTTGGCGTGTGCGCCGCTGATCCGATATGAATAGCATTGCAACGCCTCAACGCTCTAATCTTCTTCTCCATACTTTTGCATCAGAGGTTGAACGACGCATGTAGGGACGTATGGCGAGATATCGCGGTGGCAACTGGCGATTTCTTTGACGACGGAGCTCGAGAGAAAGATCTTATCGGTCGAGGCGATGAGGAAGAAAGTTTCGATTTCAGGGGCTAAATTTTTATTGACGAGTCCGAGTTGGAATTCGAATTCGAAATCGCCGATGGCGCGGAGCCCACGGATGATGACGCGAGCCCCGATTGAGCGGCAGAAGTCGACGAGTAGTCCGTCGTAGGCTGCGACGGAGACGTTTGGAATGTTGTCTAGGGAGAGATTCAAAAAGCCCAATCGCTCTTGTGTAGAGAAGAGGGCTTTTTTGTTTGGGTTGACGCCGATGGCGACGACGACGCGATCGAAGTGTTGTGCGGCTCGCGAAATGAGATCGATATGCCCGAGTGTTGGCGGGTCGAAAGTGCCGCCATAGACGGCCGTTCTTGAATCCATGGTGTATTTATCGAGCAATCAAACGGATTGAGAGGCTTTTGCGCTTTCGAGCATGAGATCGAGTCCTTGGGCGAAATCGCCCGATTTGCATGCGCATTGGGCGTGGAGCAATCGCAATTTGGCGTTTTGTGGATCGAGTTTTCGCGCGGCGCGAATGTAGTACGAAGCGGCGCGGTAATCTTGTCGAATGAGGCAAATGGTGCCCAAGAGTTGTAGGACTTCGATCGATTGATCGTCGCGTAGAGGGACGAGTTTTCGTCCTTCTTCGAGGAGTTTGATGGCGTCGACGTATTTGTGTTGTCGGCTAAGGGCAATCGCCATGTGGGTCCGAGCGGGCAGGAAATTAGGGGCGATTTGTAGGGCGTCTTTGAAGTTGACGCATGCGTCGGGGAATTGCTCTTGATTGAGGAAATATAGCCCGCGTTCGAAGAAGCGGCGCACGCGAATCGTATCGGAAGCAGACATGGTATGGGCTCCTAATCGAGGTCGAGGCTTGCGAAGCGGTTAGACGGATTGATTTGTTTATCGCCCGCGGCGAGAGCCGGAGGAGCTGGTGGCGCGGCGGGGACTGGGGAGTCTTCGCGCGTAGCGGCCGTTTTTGCGAAGTCATTCGACGACGAATCAGCTTGGACTTGAGGGTCGTCGCCTGGGGCAGATTCGGCGATAGGCGGTGGCAATTCGTCGTCTTCTTCGGCACGTGTAGGCGGCTCGTCGAAGAGCGCGAAGCCGCGATCGCCTGGGCGATCGTTTGCAAAGAGGTCGGCCATGCTCGGGGTTTCGACTTGCGAGACGGGAGCTTTTTTGGGGGCTTGCGGGGCTCGACGCCATGGTTTGCTATCGAGATCCATGCGTTCAGCGGGGGTCATATCGTCGTCGTCGACGTCGTGCGGATCGGAATTATCTTCGGTGGTTTCGGCGCCTTCGCGAGCTAAAGTCGGTGTTGGTCCGTTGATATCGAATTCTGCGTCGCCGATTGAGACATAAACCGTATAGGGCGTTACGCGGAATTTGGCGAGTTCGTCGAGTTCGAGGCTGTTTTGCAATAGGCTAATGACTTGAGCAAACGAGAGCCCCGATAAATCTTTCACCGATTCGGGTTTACTCGCTTGGGAATCGAGTTTGACGGGTTCGTTGAGCACGTATATGCGCAGGAGGTGTTCCATCAAATCGACGAGTTCTTCTTTGCTGTAGCGTTGCAGGGCGGATTTAATCTGTTCGTGTTGGGCGTTAGAAGCCATGGGTTTACCTCTTGAAAACGGTTTATATCGCGAATGCTTTGAAAACGTATGGGATTCAGACGAAATTAGTCGAAGATGGCGTCGTTACGGCTATCGGCGGTGATATCGCAGTCGATGAGTACGGCTCCTCGGAAATCGGCGCGAGCCAGGCATGTGCCGATGAGGTTGACGCGGATGAGAATGGCATCGGTAAAATTAGACGTCTGAAGGTTTGCGCCTTTGAACGACGAATCGATGATCATGGCGCGCGAGAAGTTGGTGCGCGAAAGCTCGGCATTGCCCATTTTGGGGTCGGAGAATTGGACTTGTGCGAGGAAGGCGTTTTCGAACGAAGCGCCATACATATTATTCGATTGGAACTGTGTTTTAACGATTTTTGAGCGATTGAAATTACAGTTGACCAAATCGGATTCGAAGAAGTTCCCGTTTTGTAGGAGAGTATCTTCGAAGCGGCATTCGATGGCGTGGCAGTTGAGCATATTCCATCCGTCGATGTTGGCATCGCGCATGGAGCATCCGCGCAGATTACATGCCGTGCACTGAATGGCGTTGGCATCCATCGAATCCATGCGCAAACTAGGCATAGAAGTGCGGTGGATGAGGACGTTTTTGAGCATTCGATTTTCGAAAGACGTGCGGGAGAGGTTTGTGTCGCGAATGGCGTAGCCATCGAGCGAGCCACCGGCGAGAGCATCTTGGAGGTCCATTTCGCAAGAAATGACGTTTTGAAAATCGCTTAGTGCTTTAGTTTCAAGAGACATAGTTCATCCGGAGCGTCGAAAAATGTTAAAAAAACTACCTCGCGCATATTACCGCTTTGTTGGTTGGGATAAAATCGATATTTTCGACAAATCAAAAAAGCGCCGTATTGCCGATGTCGGCAATAGGCGCTTTAGTCGTGCGTATGCGCGCAAGGTGGCATTGCCACCGAGCACATAGCACGACGGGCGTCCCGTATTGGCCGCAGGCCAATAGGGCGCCTCAAAAGAGGGCGTGCGTATGCGCGCAAGGTGGCATTGCCACCGAGCACATAGCACGACGGGCGTCCCGTATTGGCCGCAGGCCAATAGGGCGCCTCAAAAGAGGGCATTGTGTGCGTGTTTTAGAAGTCGACGAAGTTGAGGTAGAGGCTGATGCCGTTGCCGTCGACGCGGAAATCGACGGCGCTTGTGGCGATTTGTGCGACTTCGGTGTTGCCGTCTTCGGAGCCTTTTTCTGTGGGGACGGAGAATTGGTCGTAGTTGAACGAGAGAGTGGCTTGTTCGACGAGGTCTTGGAATGTTTTTGTGTTGGTGATGGCGTCGAGTCCGATTTTTGCGAGTGCGCCGATGCCTTTGGCTTTTCCTGCGCGGATGTTGCCGATGCCGAGTTCGAATTTGTCGGTCGAAGCGCCGAGTTTGAAGCCAGCGAGTAGGTCGAAGTAGCCGCATACGTCTTTTGTGCTCCACATGCGCAGTCCGACGGTGAAGTAGTCGCGCCATTCGTCGCCGCATGTCATGAGCGTTTGCATGGGGTATTCGGTCATGTCGGCCATGGTGACTTCGAATGCGCTGGGTGCGGCGCTGGAGGCGGAAGCGGTGTCGAGTGTGACGTCGCTGGCGATGAATTGTTCGTGGAACATGAGCGAGAGAATGCCGCGGATGAGGTCAGGATGGATGTGTAGGCCGACTTCGGCGTCTTTGGGGAATGATTCTTCCCAAGTGACGCGAGCGGTTTCGCCGAGTGATTCGTCGGGGATGCCGAGGTCGATGTTGGAGTACATGCCGAGGGTGAGCGTGCCTTCTTTTTCGTTGGTGACGGGGCCGCCGGCGAGGAGTTGTATGTTGCCGTTGCCCATTTTCCAGGCCGAGACGTCGAAGAGGAAGACGCGTTTGAGGTTGCCTTTGAGGAGCTCTTTGAGTGCAATTTCGACGGGTTCTTTGAGGAAACTGGGCAATTTATTGTTGTTAAACGCCACGTTGAGGATTTGGAATTGGGTGAGGTCGGCGAAGATCGAGGTTCGTAGGCCTTTTCCGTCGTTTTGGTCTTTGCCTTTGATGGCGGTCGTGATGGGGACGCCTAGTGTGACGTTGACGCCTTGGCCGCTGACTGTTGCGTTGAAGACGAGCGAGAGGCAATTATCGGAGGTGATTTGGGCTCCCGTAGCAGTGCCGCTGGAGCCCAAACGGCATCCGCCGACTTGGATCGTGGGGAGTCCGACTTCGACGCCACCAAAGTCCCAGTTTGCCGAGGCTTGGAATAGTTTATTGATCGACTTTTCGTTGAGGACGAGGGCCATGGAGAAATCTTTTGGATAGCGTTCCATGCGGGATTCGACGGTTTCGATCGAGAGGAGGGAGCCTTGTTTGGTGACCGTTTTGGTGTAGTCGGTTTTTGTTTGGCTGCAGTCGGCGCCCGTGGCGAGGTCGAAGATATCGGTGAGGGTATTCCCCCAGGAGCAAGTATCGCCGTTGGACGAGAGGCTGTCGAGGTCGCACGAGGAGAGCGAAGTGATCGAGAGGGCGGCGATGGTCGAGACGGCGAGCGATTTGAACGAGTGATTCATGATGGCGTATCCTTATGCTATAGGCCTGAGATATAAGCTGGAAACGATGGTCGCTTGGTGCGACTTGTGATTCATTTGTCGTGGCACATGAATGTCGAGAGACATCGATGCGATGAATTGGTGCTTAATAATGCTTAATAATATGGTTATGTGTGAGAAGATTGTGTGCGTTGCTCGTTCGACGTCGAGGGAATCGGCAGTCGAGTGGGCGACGAAAGGGCGATGCGGAGCGAGTGGCATCGCGATAGGGCGATGTCGGACGCCGCATGAACACGCAAAATCGATGCCTATTATAGCAGAAAAGCAGAAGAAATTCGAGGCGTGAACGCTGAAAAAGTCGAATAGGCGGATGGTAACGAAAGAAAAGATTGATTTTATCGTCGAATATCCCTAATGTGGCGCGCCGAATGCGCGTGCGAATAAAATTCGCAGTGCGTTTGTCAGGATGTGTTTTCCGAGAGATTGAGCGCGCTTTAGTGCCGTGTAAGTAGGCGTTTGAGTGCATAATAATAGGGTTTTGTGCCGCTATGATGACATTAATTTACGTTTTGTTTTCGATCGTCTGTGTATTTTTGATCGTGACGGTGCTTTTGCAGCCCGGCAAGGCAGGCGGTTTGGGAGCGGCATTTGGTGGCGGTGGCAATACGGTATTTGGCGCCAGTGGTGGAACGCCAGTATTTCGCCGTATTACGACGGGTTGTGCCATTTGTTTTATGCTTTTGAGTTTGTTGTTGGCGTATTTGTCGCTCGACACGTCGGTGACGTCGCAAAGCAATGAGAAGCGGCGTGGGCTCGATTTTGGTAGCATAGAGACGGAAGCCGCAGAAATTCCCGCTGCAGCGCCTGCTGTTGAAGCGCCGGCGGCCGCAGAAATTCCCGCTGCAGCGCCCGCCGTTGAAGCGCCGGCGGCCGCAGAAGCACCTGTTGCAGCGCCTGTCGTTGAAGCGCCGGCGGCTGCAGAAGCGCCTGTTGCAGCGGCTGCAGAAGCACCTGTTGCAGCGGCCGCAGAAGCACCTGTTGTAGCGCCCGCCGTTGAAGCGCCGGCGGTCGCAGAGGCACCTGTTGCAGCGCCCGCCGTTGAAGCGCCGGCGGCCGCAGAAGCACCCGTTGCAGCGCCTGTAGCCGCAGAAGCGCCTGCCGTAGAAGCGCCGGCGGTTGAAATTCCCGCTGCAGCGCCTGCCGTAGAAGCGCCGGCGGCCGCAGAAGCACCCGTTGCAGCGCCTGTAGCCGCAGAAGCGCCTGCCGTAGAAGCGCCGGCGGTTGAAATTCCTGCTGCAGCGCCTGCCGTAAAAGCGCCGGCGGCCGCAGAACCGGTAGCCGAGGTGCCCGTAGCGCAATAGTGCGCGAGCCCGATTTTGGGCGTTTTTTGTGATTTTGATAAATCGTCTCGATGAAGCGGTAGAATGCGGAAACATTCTGCCGCTTTTTTTGTAAAAATGCCTATATTAAACCGCTATCAATATCATATACATGGCAACACCGATTTGCTCGCCATTGGCGCAATTTGGAAATCGACAAAACAAACGAAACATAGGGCGCGGGAGTCTCAATTGGTCTCGTCGTGTCGCAATAGCAAGGTAATCGCATGGCAGAAGAAGTCGTATTAGGTCAAAATGTAGAACGCGCGCGTCAGGCAGTTCTTCGCCGAGGAGGAAAGGTCACCATCGGCGATATCATGTCGGAGACAGGGCTAGGGAATTACGAGGCCAAAGAGGCACTCGACAGGATGATAGAAGTATACGAAGGCGTGATGCGCGTGAGCGATAACGGCGAACTTTTGTATGTCTTCAAGTCGGGATGTATTCGCCGCGATCATCGTTCGTGGTGGCAGCGCAACAAAGACGCGATCATCAGCGTGCTGAAGAAGATCTTCAAAGTCATCATTTTCCTCGTGCTCGTCGTCTACTTCATCATTTACTTGCTCATCCTCTTGGCGATTTTGACGTCGGGACGCAATAACAGTCGATCGTCGGGATCGGGAGACTTGCTCGCCTGGGGTATGTATATCTTCTGGGGGACGGGATTTGGCGACGATTCGCAATCGTCGGGTGGTAGTGGTATAGAGTCTGGTAAGCAGCCACTCTATACGAAAGTGTTTAACTTCGTCTTTGGTCCCGAAGAGCCCAAAGAAGACCCGCTCGAGGCGAAAGCAGAATGTGCGCAGCTCATACGCGCGCGTCGTGGCGTCATAACGCTCCGCGATTGGGTCATCGTTTCGGGGCAAGATCGCGAAAAATGCGAGAGCGATTTGGCGCGTTTTACGGCGGAATTTGATGGCAATGTCGAGATAACGGATTCGGGTACGATCGTCTATACGTTTGAAGAAATGATGGTTTCGGGCGATATGAAGCGATCGTCAATGCCCGAGCGATGCTGGAGAAAAGTCGTCGCGCGTCGTCCGCTATCGGGCAATATCTATGGTGGCGATGGTGCAGTTATCGGCTTGAACCTCTTCAATATGACGTTTGCCGGAATTGCGACGTTTCTCCTTGCCGCCAGCGAGGCCGGTAAGCTTGGCACAGATTCAACTTTGAGTGGTATGATTGAATTGACGCGACAGGGGCATTCGGGCTTTATATGGTTAGGTCTGGTTCCGCTCGTCTTTAGCGCCCTCATCTTTGCGGGGCCACTCGTGCGCATGCCTGGGAATATCAAAGAGAATCATCGTCGAGCGAAGATCGTCATTCGCAAGGCGCTTTTGGAAGAGCTCTTTGGTACGAAGCGCAAAGATGGCAATTATCGGCTTGTCTATAGCCAGTGTTTAGAGCATGCACTCGATTTGTTGGAGCAAAGTGGTTTCAATCCGAATTCGATATCGCATGACTTGATAAGCCGGGAATACAACGATCTTTGTTATGAATTCCACGGCGAGATAACGGGCGATACGGATACGACATACGAGTTCCCCGAGCTCGAATCATCGCGTTTAGAAGTCGCCGCCCTTCGCGATAAACTCCACTACGACAAGCACGTCATCAAAAACGTCGCCTTCTCGACCGATAACGACGAACAAGCGAATATCGAAGAGAAAGAGGAGCGCGCAGAACTCGATGCATTTAGCAAGATGCTCAAGACAGGTGTGGCAGTCAAAAAGCCAGCTTCGCAGCTCGATGCCATCGAGGCGCCACAAATTCAGACGCAATTGTCGGCTTGGGGGCAATCGATCGACGGTAGTTCGACTGGCGGTGACTATGACAGCAACTATGGCGTGAGCGAAGGCGTATCGCGCAAGAAATCGAATTATTCGGAGCTGTAATCGCCTCATCGTCGATCGCACATAACCGTGTAATATAGCGCCTATATGGGCGCTATTTTTGTGTTATGACGCAAGCGCCTGCAAGGGCGCTTTTTTTATGCGACGACGCAAGCGCTTTTGATGGCGTTATGATGCTATTGTGGAGCATTATGAGACGCGAAATGGCGCAAATCATTCCTCGAACGGAGCAATCATGCACGAGAAAATTTCTTTTGACGAACATTTACACCGCATATTTGGCGACGATTACGACGCCTTTATATCGCATGCCCCAGTGGGTGAATTCGTGCGAGTTAATACGCAGCGAGCGACGCCCGAACGAGTCATGTCGCTGTTGAAATCGCAGGGATTTGATGTCGAACAAGTTGCAGGGCTCGACGATGCGATACGCCTACGGACGAAGCCATTTGAACCGACGCGATGTTTGCATCATTTTGCGGGTTGGTTTGTGAAGCAAAGCCTGAGTTCGCAACTTCCGGTTCGATTTTTAGATGCGCGCCCTGGTCAAACGATAATCGATTTGTGTGCTGCCCCTGGATCGAAGACGACGCAAATCGCGACGGCAATGCACAACGAGGGTTGTTTGTTTGCCAACGATTTGGCGGGCAAGCGCATGACGCCGCTGGCGGCGCGGCTCGATGCCGGGATCGTCTCGCATGCCGTTTTATTCAACGTCGCCGCCGAGCGCTTGCCGCATTATCTCGATCCCGTGTTCGATCGCGTGCTGGCTGATGTTCCGTGCTCGGGTCTTGGGCTCTTCGATGCGATCGACGAAAACCGGCATCGCTACGAAGCTGCCAAAAATCCATCGTCGCAATACCAGCTTCAATATCGCATATTGCTCTCGGGAGCGCGTTTATTGCGCGTCGGTGGGCGCTTGGTCTATTCGACTTGCTCGCTCAATCCCGACGAAAACGAAGGCGTCGTCTCTCAATTCCTCGCGCGTTATCCGTTCCGATTAGTCGAGATACCCGATATTGCGGGGATTCACTTCAGACCTGGGCTTACGTCGTGGCAAGGTTGCGAATATGGCGAAGAGATGACGCGGGCTCGCCGTGTCACGCCTTGGGAAAACGATACGCAAGGATTTTTTATGGCGGTATTGGAGAAGACCGACGAATTGCCAGAACGGTTGTCGTATCCGCCGCGCGCCACGGAACCGGTTCGAACGCTTGCGCCCGACGACGAAGCCGTGGCGCCAATTTTAGCCAACATCGAGCGATACTATGGGATCGATCCGTCGGCGTTTGGGGCGTTGCGTTTCTTGCTTTCGGCTCGAGCGATCTATGCGATCGATGGACATTGGGAAGAAATTCCCGGTGGCTATCAACGAGCTGGGATATGCTTGGCCAAACGCCGTGGCGGCATTTGGCGCCTGAGTCACTCGATGATACAGCGATTTAGCGATGAAATCACGCGCAATACGCTCACGCTCGACGACGATCAAATGGCGCAAATATGCGCCACAGGCGATATCGACGTTGCCATCGCCGATATCGAATCGCCCTATCCGGTATTGCGCTACGAACCGCTTGGCGCCTTGGCATCGCTCTACGACATGGGCGGAGGCCGAGTCCATTGGAAACGCGCATGCGATTACCAATTTGCCCGCGTTTAATGCGCGATATCGCGATGGAATACCGCATAATCGGGATTATCTCGATAGATGCGGTATAGGGCTTCGGCGAGTGCGACGCTCCGATGTTGACCGCCCGTGCATCCGATACCGATCGTGAGGTATCGTTTTCCTTCGCGTTGATAACGCGGGACGAGGAAGTCGACGGTATCGCGGATTTTAGCTAAGAAGACGTCGGCATCGGGATCGGAAAAGACGTATTGCGCGACAGCGCTATCGCGTCCGGTGAGGCGCGAAAGCTCGGGAACGAAATACGGGTTTTTGAGGAATCGCACGTCGAAGACGAGGTCGGCATCGAGCAATATGCCGTTTTTATAGCCAAAGCTGACGATATCGACGTGCATACGCGAGCCCTCGTTGCTGTAATGCGAACTAAACCAGTCTCGTAGCTGATGTGGTGTGAAAGCCGATGTATCGAGATGCGTTTGGATATAGGGGGCAATGACTTGCAACAAACGTCGCTCGCGCTGAATCGCGGCGTGTAGATCGCCTTTTGTATCGAGAGGATGGATACGTCGCGTTTCTTTGTATCGTCGAGCGAGGACGGCGTCGGAGGCATCGAGAAAGACGACTTCGGGGGCATATCCTTGTGCACAGAGCTGATCGATGACTTTTGGTGTTTCGGGCAAAAAGAGCGTATCGCGAATGTCGATGCCAATGGCGACGCGCGTGATGGCATCGTGCTGGCGCAACATGGCCAAAAAAGAGGGCAAAAGCACGATGGGCAAATTGTCGACGCAGTAAAAACCGAGATCTTCGAGCGTATGTAGAGCTGTCGTGCGCCCTGCGCCCCCCATTCCCGAGATCAAAACGAGTTGTATTGGATTCATTTCTCTCCTCATGGTAAAACGCCACAATGCGCCGATAATAATCGAAAAAGGCGATGTCGTGCGCAAAAATTGACGAGGTAATTTGAATGAAAAAAATTTTCATATTGTGCATATTCGTTGCATTTTCGACGGCATGTAACGATCCGCATCGAGATTTCTGCACGAAAGCGTCGGAACAGCTGTGCGGCAAATGCGAGCAATGCGGTGGAGATTATGCGATGTGTGGTCTTTTGCGAACGAACGACAAAGCGCAATGCGTATCGGAATTGCAAGAGATATGCTCTGCATACGACAACGTCTATACGCGCGAGACGGCGTCGATTTGCCTCGAACAAATCGCCAATTTGCGATCGTGTGAACAATTTAAGCAGAGCGGTAAGCCTGAGATATGCTCGAAGTTGTTCTGATGACATGGGCGAAGACGGCAGGGATAATTGCATGCGTTGCCTTGGTTGGGTGCGCAGGAACGGGAACGTCGACGCCGCGCGACGTCGCGTTAGCGCATGCAAAATCGTGTAAAAAAGGCGATATATCGGCAGCTCGCCATGACGTCGCGCCCGAATTGGCCCAAGACCCGTGCCCGAGTGAAGACACGATCGAGAAGCAACTCGAAGGCGCGGCAGGATCGGGGGTAACGTTTTATTATCGCGCCAAGATTGGGCATGCCGAATTATCGCGCCTCGACGGGGCGGCGTATGCATTGCATATCGACGAATTGACCGATCGCAGACGTGCAGAATATACGGTTCAAAGGCTAAAAGACTGTATACGATTCGAAAAAACAGGCGAGTTATATGAATTATTGAGCAGTTCTTTGACGCAAAGCGTCTCGATCGATAAATTACAAAAGAGTTTTGACGATCGCCCAGATATTTGGAATGCGATTTATGCGGCTTTGGCTGCTCAACCGAAATTTGATTTGCAAATCAATCACAAATCTGCGCACTGCCAAGCGTCGGATCACAAGATCGCGCTCGTCGTCGAAGATGGAATTTGGAAAATCGCCGATATCGAAGGCGTATTTTGACGCGGCAATGTCACGTCGTTTTCGTGTATTGCGCTATTGATGAGAGTCATCGATGAATAAAAAACTGTATGCATTAATTGGGTTGTCTTGTGCACTGTGCCTATCGTGTTCTGACGACAAAGGCGACAATCAGGGGCTTTGCGGCAATGGCACTTGCGATGCGGGCGAAACGTCGGCAAGTTGCCCGCAAGATTGCGCGACGTCGTCGACTTGCGGCAATGGCACTTGCGATG
>SFMP01000162.1 GCA_004554395.1 Myxococcales bacterium
CGTATTGAGCGATAGCGAAATAGGGCGACAAAGAGCCCGTATTGAGCCCACAGGGCGAAATAGGGCGACAAAGAGCCCGTATTGAGCCCACAGGGCGAAATAGGGCGATATGCGGAGCGTATTGCCCCATTCGGGGCAATAGCGTAGCCAGAGCCCGTATTGCCGCAGGCAATAGGGCGACAAACGATCCCAGACAATGGTTTGGCAGATGAGTGTGATGGTGGGTGCGATGGCGCGTTGGTTTGGGGCGGATGGGCGAGTGTGCGTAGAAATCGGGGGTGCGCGAAAAAGTCGAAAAAATAGCGGATTTTCGATGAAGATCGTATATGATGCGGGGCAACAGAATGGGGTTGCGTCCTGGCCGATACGTGTCGCATAGGCGGCGGAGCTAGGCTCTCGGAGGGCGCGCGTTTTTTTGACTTTTTTACCGACAATTTGGAGTTCAATTTGACTCGCAGAATTTTGATCAATGGGCGACGTGCGGAAGAAGTGCGCGTGGCGATAGTGGAAAACCAGACGCTTGACGATTATGAGATAGAGACGCGGCGCAGTGGGCTTTTGCGCAACAACATTTATCGCGGCGTCGTGGCGAATATAGCGCCGAGCTTGAATGCGGCGTTTGTCGATTTTGGCGACGTGAAGAATGGCTTTTTGGCGTTTAACGACGTCGTAGAGAGCGCGTATTGCCGGCCGGTGAAAGATGCGTATCGGATTTCGGATGTTTTGGTGCCGGGGCAAGAAATCATCGTGCAGGTGATTAAGGATGCGGGCGGGCCGAAAGGTGCGCAGGTGACGACGAATATTAGTTTAGCAGGGCGTTACCTCGTTTTGCGGCCGAAAGATGCCAAAAGTGGCGTATCGCGCAAGGTCGACGACGATGCGCGGGCGGATTTGACGCAGAAGGTGCGTAGCCTCGATTTGCCCGAGGGTTATGGTTGCATCGTGCGCACGAATGCGATGGACCAGTCGAGGGCGATTTTGTTGCGCGATGCCAAGGCGCTCGTGCAGTTGTGGCATAAAATCGAGGCAGAGGCGGCGCGTGGCAATGGCCCGCAGTTGCTCTATAACGACCAAGATATCGTCGTCTCGGTGATGCGGGATTATTTCGATTCGTCGATTAACGAAGTCCTCATCGACGATAAGTCGTGTTATGAACGCGCGATGACGTATGTGAAGGCGACGATTGCAAGCGGCAAAGAGAAGATCAAGCTCTATGAAGACAAGATGCCGATTTTCTCGCGGTTTGGCATTGAGAAGCAGATCGAGCAGATTTATGCGCGGCAAGTGGCGTTGCCCAGCGGTGGGTATATCGTCATCGACCCGACCGAGGCTTTGACGGCGATCGACGTCAATTCGGCGCATGCGACAAAACGCGAAAATCAGGATTTGACGGCGTATCATACGAATCTCGAAGCGGCGACCGAAATTGGGCGGCAATTGAGAATGAGAGATATCGGGGGGCTCATCGTCGTCGACTTTATCGATATGCGTTCGGGGAAACATCAGCGCGATGTCGAGCGCGTGATGCGCAATGCGATGGCGCGCGATAAGGCGCGGAATAAAGTCGAGCGGATAAGCGCCAATGGCTTGCTCGAAATCAACCGACAACGCATTAGTCAGGCGTTGTCGCAGCGCATGCACCTCACTTGCCCGACGTGTGGCGGGCGTGGGACGATTCCGAGTGCCGAGGCGATTGGCATGAATCTCATGCGCGAAATCGATGCTCGGGCGGCGAATGGAAATCTCGGCGGCGTGAACATCAAATTGCACCCCGATATTGCGCAGCAGTTGCAGAACGAGCGCCGACGCGAATTTGCACAAATCGAAAACGAATACGACATTCGCATCGAAATCATTGCGACGCGCGAAATGTCGCGCGGCGAAGAAGCCATCGAATGGTTGACGAGAAAGCAGGCCGATGCGCTGTATCCGGAGAAATCGGTACAACGCGATACGGCTTCGATTATCGACGTCGCCGAAGTTTATCAAAACCAAGACGAAATCGACGATGCATATCGTCCCAACGATTATGAAGAATTTTCGAGTGACGATGCTCGCCGTAAACGCGCCTCGCGACGCGCACAACGCCGCGAAGCGATTTGTACGAATTGCGAAGAAAATACGCAACAAAGCGCATGTGTTGCAGATGATGCAGAATCGAAGTGTGTGAGCGAAGATTCTTCAAATAGAAGGCGAAATCGTCGCGAAGAACGCAAAGAGGAATGCCGAGACGAACGTCGCGAAGATCGTTCTGATGAACGCCGCGAAGGTCGTTGTGATGAACGCCGCGAAGGTCGTTGTGATGAACGCCGCGAAGGTCGTTCTGATGAACGCCGCGAATCGTCGCGCCGCGAAGAGCGCAGAGATGGGGGCGCGCCATCGCAGCGTTCGTTGCGCACGGGTGCGGCCGAGGCGGTTCAGGCACCGGATTCACATCGTTTGCCGGGGATTGGCGTAGCGAGTGGTTTGATTGCGTTGTCGGTATTTATCGAGGCAATGGCGCCGTATATGAATGATGCGAATGGATCGAATGGGCCCGAAGATCGATCGCGTCGCCGATTTAGTGCACGTCGCCGGACGTTTAAGAAAGAAGCGGGTGCGGGCATGGATTATCGCATGTTTACGCTCGATTTGGTCAAAGCCGTATGCGTTCGAGCTTTTGGCATGTCGACGGAGATGACGCGCAAAGACCTAGTGTCGCAGATGGCAGAAGTTTCGCGCTATTTCGAAGTGATTGCGCAGAAGCCCGAAGACGAAAGATTGGCGATAGTGAGCGATTTGCGCATTGCGATTACGTCGCGCCATGCATCGGCGCGTCTGTCGTGTATCTTCGATGCGAACCCCGATGCGCAAGCCGACGAGATGGCGGCGATGCTCGTCCAAGCACGCGATAACGTCATTACATCGATGACGAAGCGCGGTGCTGGGGAATGCCGATCGGCGGCCGAAAGCACGATTGGGGCAGCGATGGAACGCGTCTTTGGTGCGGCAAAAGCCGTAGCAGAACGAGTTGAGGCTTCGGACGCCGAAATTTCGAGTGCAAAGGTTGAAAGCGCCGAAGAATCGTATACGGTGGCCGATGCGGTAGCCGAGAGCGAAGAAGTCGTGCGGCATCCAGAAGTTGCGATTGCAACGGTTCCCGTGGCGGAACGACGTGGATCGCGCCAACGCCAGAGATCGAACCGCCGTGCGGCGATCGGTGCGCAAGCCCAAGATGGCAGTGCCGAAGAAACGCCTTGTATCGTCGACGATGGCGTCGTCGTGACTGCCGATGTCGAAATCGCGCCGATGACGCGGCTAGACGATGTCAAGACGACGGCGGAGACGGCTAGCGAAGCGCCCCAAGCCGATGACCTCGAAACGACGCTCGAAATGCCGCGCGTATCGAGAGAACGACGCCGCGATAGACGATCGCGCGATAGGCGAAATATGGCTAGCGAAACGGCCGATACCGCCGAATCGAATGCGATTGCCCGAGATTCGATTGCCGAAACGCAAGCTACGAACGATGTTCAGGCTACGAACGATGTTCAGGCCACGAACGATGTTCAGGCTATGAGCGATGTTCAGGCTACGAACGAGGCACAAACAGGGCGTCGCCGCGAACGCCGTACGCGTCGCCCGCAAATCGGTAGCGAAAACACCGGAAACGCCGTTATCATGGCGCAAAACGGCGACGAAACTGTGAAAGCCGAATCGCAAGAGGCAAATGTCGAAAGACAAACGGCTAAAGTCGATAATCAAACGGCAAACGTCGAATCGCAATCGAAGCCCGAGATCGACGACAAGACTGCGCCCAAGGCGCAAAAGTCGCCAAAAGCCGAAAGACCGCGTCGCGAAGCGCCAAAAGCCGAAAGACCGCGTCGCGATGCCATTTCTGAGCCCGTTGTCGTCGCAGAAGCACCGCAGAACGGCGACAATCGAAGCAAACGACGCGTGCGCAAAGTCAATGCAGCACGAATCGATACGGCGCTCTATGCAAAAGACGATGTCGCCGCGGTGAATGCCGATTTGGCAAGCGCAGATTCGAGTGCTGTGAGCGCAGATTTGGGTTCTGTGAGCGCAGATTTGAGCGTTTCCGAACGCGACGCCGTCGAAGTCGTAGCTCCTGTCGAACGCCAACCGCGTCAACCGCGTCGTTCGCGTAGCCGAATCGAAGCGAAAGACAAGGCGAGCGATGATTTGGGCGTCGAACGAAAAGTCGACGAACCGAAGGTCGACGCCGTCGCAGATATCGCAGATAAAGTGCGCGAAGCGGATAAAGCGAGCGATAAGGTGACGAAGAGCACGCGCCGAACGCGAACAGTTCGCGCGCGCATGGCGAGCACGACGGCGGCGGAGTCGGAAGGCCGCGTCGACGTTGCCCCCGTCGCCGAACCGTTGCCAGTTGTCGATAATTCGCCCGCCGTCGAAGATGGCGGAGCGCAGACCGAGCCGGCATCGAAACCGCGTCGCGCGCGCCAGACGCGCCGCGCGCGCCCTGGCGATGATGTTCAATAACCCATCACGACGACATAGCCCCGCTCCGCGGGGCGTATGTTTATTAACCCGATTTTGACGAGTGACGACGATGATAACGAAGCAGCAATTGAGCGACCAGATTGCCCAGGAATTGACGATAGGCAATCATCAAGTCGCGGCAGTCCTCGATTTATTCGACGAAAATGCAACCGTTCCATTTATAGCGCGATACCGCAAAGAGCGCACCGGAGGGCTCGACGAAGTCCAAATCCGAGCCATCGAAGAGCGCCGCGATTACCTCAACGAGCTTTCTCAGCGCCGCGATACGATACTCGCGGCGATCGAAGAGCAGGGCAAACTCACGCCCGAATTGCGCCGACAAATCGAGTCGGCGGCGACGAAGTCGACGCTCGAAGATCTCTACCTCCCCTATAAGCCCAAACGGCGAACGCGAGCGATGATAGCTCGCGAAAAAGGGCTTGCACCGCTAGCCGAACGCATCTTGGCGCAGCCAGCGACGGGGAATCCACAAGACGAAGCCCAATCGTTCATCAATGCCGAAGTTGGCATCGAATCGGCGCAAGATGCGCTCGATGGCGCGAGCGATATCATCGCAGAAATCGTTTCGGAGACGGCCGAAGTTCGCGATTATTTGAGACAGTTTATGACCGATGACGGCGAAATGACTGCACAAAAAACGGAAAAAGCCGACGAAGAGCGTTCAAAATTCGAGCAATATTACGAATACAAAGCGCCGCTTCGAGAATGCAAAGGTCATCGATTTTTGGCGATTCGCCGTGGCGAGCGAGAGGGATTTTTGCGCGCTCAAATCGAGATCGATGAGGAACGGGCGGTAGCCGAGATATCGCGCCGCATGCATATCGACGAAAAGTCGCCATTTGCGCCGCTTTTGAGTGAATCGTGTCGCGATGCCTATGAGCGGCTTTTGTCGTCGAGTATCGAATCCGATGTTCGCGTCGCGCTCAAGCAACAAGCCGATGCCGAGGCGGTCGACGTCTTTGCCAAAAACGTCGAAAACCTCTTGCTCGCCGCGCCGCTCGGGACATTTGCCGTCATCGCCATCGACCCCGGGCTTCGCACGGGTTGCAAATGCGTTGCGCTCGATGCGACGGGGAAATTTCTCGACAATACGACGATTTATCCCGAAACGGGGAGCCGCGATAAGGCGACTGAAGAATTTAAGCGTTTTATGCACAAATACCCTGCGAAGGCGATAGCCATCGGGAACGGAACGGCTGGACGCGAAACCGAGGCATTTGTGCGCCAGATAGTTTCACAGATCGACGAAGATCAACGCCCATTCGTCGTCATGGTATCGGAGTCGGGAGCGAGTATTTATTCGGCCTCGGATGTCGCTCGCGATGAATTTCCAGACCTCGATCTCACCGTTCGCGGCGCCATTTCTATCGGTCGACGGCTCCAAGACCCGCTCGCCGAACTCGTCAAAATCGACCCAAAATCGATTGGCGTCGGGCAATATCAACACGACGTCTTCCAACCCATGCTCAAGCGAAAGCTCGAAGAAGTCGTCGAATCGTGCGTCAACCGAGTCGGCGTCGAACTCAATACGGCTTCGGCGGAATTGCTCAAGTACGTCGCTGGCATTGGGCCATCGATGGCGAAGAAGATCATCGCCTATCGCGAGAATAACGGCAGCTTTAAATCGCGCGCACAGCTGCTCAAAGTCGCCGGATTAGGGCCTAAGACGTTCGAGCAAGCAGCGGGCTTTATCCGCGTGCGCGAGAGCGATAACCCTCTCGATGCCTCAGCCGTCCACCCCGAGCGATATTCACTCGTCGAAAAAATTGCGAAAGATATGGGCATTTCCGTGCGAGATCTCGTCGGAAATGCCAGTTATGCGAAGAAGATTTCGATCGATTCGTATAAGAGCGACGACGTGGGCGAAATGACGCTTCGAGATATCATCGACGAGCTTCAAAAACCCGGACGCGACCCGCGAGCCCAATTCGAACCGCCGAAATTCGACGAAAGCGTGACCCAAATCGAAGACCTCAAACCGGGCATGATCCTCGATGGCGTCGTGACGAATGTCACGAATTTCGGGGCGTTTGTCGACGTCGGCGTCCATCAAGATGGACTCGTCCACATATCGGCGCTGAGCCATCAATTCGTCTCGAATCCCGCCGACGTCGTGACCGTCGGCGATTCCGTGCGCGTGCGCGTCTTAGAAGTCGACGTCGTGCGGAAACGCATCAGCCTCAGTTGCCGGCTACAAGACGAAGCGCACGGCGCACAAGGGCAAGCAAACTCGAAATCGCATCACGCCAACGATAAAGCCGGAAACCACAACTCGGGCAATAAGCAAAACGCCAAATCGCCACGCAGTGGCGACAACAAAAAGCGCGATAATGCGGCGTTTGGCAACAATCCGTTTGCCTCTCTCAAACATTAATATAGCTCTATATGCCATTTGAACCGAGCCCGAGAACGGCGGTGGCTGAGATTGGGAGCGGTTCATGGCAATATATTCGACTCACGACAGCGCGACGAAGGCACGTCGCGCGCGGAGATTATCGATGAACGATATCTATTGGATGAAAGAAGCCCTGAGCGAAGCATCGAAAGCGGGCTGGACGACGCACCCCAATCCCATGGTCGGCGCCGTTATCGTGCGCGATGGCAAAGAACTCGGGCGCGGATATCACCATTGTGCCGGTATGCCACATGCCGAAGTCGAAGCTCTGCGCAATGCCAAGGAAAACGGCTTCGACGACGTTTCGGGCGCAACCCTGTACGTCACCATGGAGCCGTGTAATCACTACGGACGCACGCCGCCATGCACCAATGCGATTATCGATGCCAAAATCGCTCGCTGCGTCATCGGTACGCGCGACTCCAATCAACACGTTTGCGGCGGCGGCGTCGAACGCCTGCAAAATGCCGGCATTCCGTGTACTGTCGGGCTATGCAACGACGAATTGCGATTCCTCAATCGCGCTTTTTTCACCGCAACACGGCTCAATCGACCCTATATCACCGCCAAATGGGCCATGTCGGTCGATGGAAAAATTGCAACGCGAACGGGGCATTCTAAATGGATTACGGGCGATATCGCCCGACGCGATGTCCACGAACAACGCGCTCTTCACGATGCCATTATGGTCGGAACGCAAACCGTCATCGCCGACGATCCACAACTCAACGTCAGACTCGACGCCCCAAAACGCCAACCGCTCCGCGTCATCGTCGATCGACAACTGCGAATCCCCCTCTCGGCCAAAGTCTTCGATACTTCGGCGCAAAAAACAGTCCTATTCACCTGCGCATCGAACGCCCCCTTCACGCCCTACGAAGCAAAAGGCGTCGCCGTCGAATGCGTCGAACTCGCACCCAATACACAAAACTGCGATAACGCCGCACCGCGACTCGATTTGGCTCAGATCTTTGCCCGACTCGTCGAGCGATATGCCATCACCACTCTATATTGCGAAGGCGGTGCGACGTTGCTCGGACAATTGCGCGACGAAGACGTCGTCGATTCATGCCATATCTACATCGCTCCAAAACTCATCGGCGGCGCAACAGCTCGCCCTGCCATCGCTGGACTCGGTGCCGAAACGATGCAACAAGCCCAAACTTTCCACTTCGAACCGCCTCAAATCCTCGGAAACGACATCCGTTTGACTGCCTTCATCGACCATCTCTGATTTTCGGCAAAACAAGACGATCGACATCGAGACAAGACAATCATTCTCCATCGCCATCGAGCCACGTTATCCATCATCGCCATCGGGCCACGTTATCCATCGCCATCGGGTCACGTTATCCATCATCGCCATCGGGCCACGTTATCCATCATCGCCATCGGGCCACGTTATCCATCGCCATCGGGCCACGTTATCCATCATCGCCAATCGTTACAATGTTCACAGGACTCATCACACATATCGGTACGATATCGCAAATCACGCCATCGGGCGACGGCGTACGCCTCTGCATCGACGCCGCCATGGCTCCCTATACGCTCGGCGAAAGCATCGCCGTCAACGGGATATGCCTCACCGTCGATGCTGCAGCCGACAATATCTTCGAAGTTCACGCCACACGCGAATCGCTCGCTCGCACCAATCTCGGGCGCTTGCGCCCCGGCGATGGCGTCCATCTCGAACGCGCTCTGCGCATCGGCGACCGATTGGGCGGCCATTTCGTCATGGGGCATGTCGATACGACGGCGCATCTCGACAAGGTGGTCGAATTTTCTTCAGGAAAACAACTCACTTTCGCAATTTCTCGCGACTACATTCGCTATATCGTCGAAAAAGGTTCGATAGCCATCGACGGTGTATCGCTCACCGTCAACCACGTCGGGCAGGCCGATTTCGACATCATGCTCATCCCGCATTCCCAAGCAATACTCGCACCTTGCTTCACAACCCCCGGGCACCTCGTCAACATCGAAGTCGATGTCATGGGCAAATACGTCGAAAAACTGCTCTCTTGCAACATGGCGCAACCTCGGTGTATAGAGCCATCGACATTGTCGATTGAATCTTTGCGTTCAAACGGCTTTTGTTAAATCAATGGCACTGGCGTCGCGTCGACGTCAGATCGTCGAAGTTGATAACTGAATGGATGAAACGGCGAGAGACTTCTTTTCAGTTATCGCAAAAGGCGCGTTCGCAAATGGTATGCGACGCCAACTGATGAGAATCGGGAGAATTCATGATCGCTACGATCGATACCGCCGTTCAAGCCCTTTCACAAGGCAAGATGATCATCCTCGTCGATGACGAAAATCGCGAAAATGAAGGCGATTTGTGCATGCTTGCCGAACACGTCACGGCTCAAGATATCAACTTTATGGCGCACTACGGATGCGGCTTGATTTGCCTCACACTCACGCGCGAACGCGCCGAACAGCTCGAACTCCCTCCGATGACGCCCAATAATACGAGCCGATTCCATACCGGGTTTACCGTCAGTATCGAAGCTGCACAAGGCGTCACAACCGGAATCAGCGCCGCCGACCGCGCGACGACCATTCGTGCCGCCGTCGACCCCAATGCCAAACCAAGCGATTTAGCCCGACCTGGGCACATGTTCCCAATCATCGCTCGCGATGGCGGCGTACTCGTCAGAATCGGACAAACTGAAGGAAGCGTCGATTTGGCCAAACTCGCCGGCGCCAAAGTCCACGCCGGCGTCATCTGCGAAATCATGAAAGACGACGGCACCATGGCGCGAATGCCCGATCTCGAAATCTTCTCCCAGATCCACCAAATCCCCATCGTCTCGATTGCCGACCTCGTCGCTTGGCGACTACAACGCGATGCCCTCGTCTCGAAAGTCAACGAAGCAGAAGTCACCGTCGGATTCGCCGCCGGATTCCACGCCGTCTCGTTTAAATCGGCTATCGATAGCCGCGTCCACCTCGCACTCTGCTATAACCTCGATAAAATCGACGAAATGACGCCGCTCGTCCGCGTCCACAGCGGGCTCGTCTGGAACGATATGCTCGGCATCAACGACGATAACCACGCGCTCTCAAACGCCATCGACGCCATCAAAAAACACGGCTGCGGCGTTCTACTCTACATCCATCGCGATGCCGATGCTGGCAACTCCGTCGCCGATGCCATCTCCAACACCACCCCCATCGACGAAGACGCCGTCAACCACATATCGCCCGAAACTCGACTCTACGGCATCGGCGCACAATGCCTCCGATCCCTCGGCATTCACGACATGATTCTGCTCTCCGATTCCCCCAAAAAACTCGCCGCTATCGAAGGTTTCGGACTCAAAATTACTAAAACTCAATCGTTCTAACGGCTTCGGCCGCTCCGCCCCCCGCCACTTTAGCGCCTCCCCAAACACGCTACTTTAGCGGCTCTCAAAACCGCATCACCATCTACGCATCATGCGTTCGAAGTTTTCGCTTTTATAAAGGGTTATCTGCCATGATTTACGAAGGTCACCTCGTCGATTCTACCCATAAATTTGCCATCGTCGTCGCGCGTTTCAACAGCTTCATCACCGATAAACTCGTCGAAGGTGCGCTCGATACCATCGAACGCCACGGCGGCAATAAACAAAATGTCGACGTCTTCAAAGTCCCTGGCTGCTTCGAAGTCCCCATGGCCGCCCAAAAACTCGCTTCCAAATCCAAATACGACGCCATTATATGCCTCGGCGCACTCATCCGCGGCGAAACACCTCACTTCGACTACATCGCCTCCGAATGCACTAAGGGAATCGCCGCCATCGCACTACAAGCGCAAATCCCCGTCACTTATGGCATCATCACCGCCAATACCGTCGATCAAGCCGTCAATCGCGCCGGCGTCAAAGTCGGAAACAAAGGCGCCGACGCCGCTCTCGCCGCCATCGAAATGGTCGATCTCTACAATAAAATCGACGATAATATCCGACAATAACGTCTTCAATCCTTAGTTCGTGAGACAAATATGTCTCACTTCTCAAAAGAAATCATCAACCCAATACAAGAAGCATCATGACCCATTCATCAAACTGTGATTCCCACGCCGATACGCGCACTGCCGCTGCCTCGTGGATATATGCCGCTTCGTTCGAGCCCAACCAACTCGCCTCTCTCCTCAACGCTCTACTTGAAGAGCTCTTCCCCAACGCCAAACTCGACGACGCCACCGACATCGTCAAACTCCAAGGCAAATACGCCAGCATCACGCCCGAACTCATCGACGCCTTCATCGCGCAAGCACACACCGACGGCTACGAAATCACCGCTTGGCGCGAAGCCGTTTTGCGCGTCCTCGCCGCCGACATGCTCGTCAACCTGAAAACACAATCCGCACCCATGACCGAAGACGCCGTCACGCGAATCACCGACGAACTCGGACCCAAATGGCGCGGTTCTTCCAAAAACGCCTGCCAATGGCTCTCGGGCTTACGCACGCGCATGCGAAAGACGATGCGAACACTCACTCTCGCCGCGCTATACATGCGAGCATACCGCCCATACCTCACCTTCGACGACATGCGCGAGGCACTCCAATCCCTCGTCCTGCGCTCAAACGACGACGGCTTCTTCAACGAATCCTTCCCATTCGACGAATTCCTCGCCGACGACGGTTCCATCAATATCAAAGGTCGATTCGTCATCGAATCCGCCATGAAATTCTTCTGCGACATCTACCCAAACATCGACCGACTCGACGACATCATCCAACACTCAAGCCGCAACTGGCGCGTCTCACGCATGACCACCATCGACCTCAACCTCCTCAGAATCGGCGTCTACGAGCTCATGATCGAAAAAAACGCCTCACCGCGAGCCATCATCAACGACACCGTCGAAATCGCAAAAATATACTCCGCCGAGCCGAGCCGAAAATTCGTCAACGGCATCCTGCAACAAGTCTGCTCCGACAACCGCATCACCATGGGCTAAACGATGTGGCGCGCCCTCGTTTTCATCATCGCGGCTACTCTCACCGCCTGCTCTTCTGGCTCTAGCGACTTCGGCCTCGCCGCCATGCAAAACGCCGAAAACCAGACGCACCACTACCGCCCCATCCACCCAAGCCACCCCGAATGGGTCATCGCAAAACTCGGCAAATCACTCACGCTCAAAGGCGCCGACGAACGCATCAAAATTAGCCTCCGCCCCGACGACGCCATCGTCCGCCGCGCTGGCTCCATCGCCGGCCGCATCGTCACCGCCCCCGACGGCATCATCTCATTCGTCCCCCAAGACGACGCCATCACCGACGAAAACGTCCGATTGCGCTGCCACCGAAAACGCGCCGAAGTCTTCGCAAACAGCACGCTCTACGTCTTCCGCCCAAACCAACACGGCGTCGCCAGCGACCAATTCGAAATTCGAAAACTCCCGCAAAAAAACAAATATTCTGTCACAGAACGCGCATTACACGGCGAAACCTGCGAAGGTCTCCCCCTTGAGTCGCCATTTAATTCACTCGGGCTCGCCATTTTCCTCACCGACGAACTCCCACTCCACCAGCGCATGGGCATCGCCACCTTCGTCACAAATCGCAACATCACCTGCCTCTAACGCCACCTACAAATCGCGATTTGACACCATTTTGGCACGTCGCCCTATCTCGCCCTATGGGCTCAATACGGGCTCTTGTCGCCCTATTTCGCTATCGCTCAATACGGGCTCTTTGTCGCCCTATTTCGCTATCGCTCAATACGGGCTCTGGGTCGCCCTCTTGCCTGCGGCAATACGGGCTCTGGCTCCGGCTATGTGCTCGTTTCACTGCGCGCATACGCCTACGCTTTTTTACCCGGGGTTGCGCTGCGCTACACCCCGGGCTGTATTCTGGCGCCCCTTCAGGGCGCCCTCGACCCCAACCGCGCCCTACGGGCGCCCGCTAAATACGCCGGTACGTTCCCAGGTCGATAATGATTGCCCCAATCTGCCGCTTCGGCTGTTTATCGCGTTTCGGCGAATGGTCGAAAACAGGCTCTGGCTCGCACTCGGGGATATCATAAGACGGTATGGGCAATTCAATACCATTGGGCCGTTTCGACTGCTCTCTACGGCGGCGTATTTCGTCGATGATCAAATAATCGGGAATGACAATCATGATTTTGCATGCCCCTCTAAGATGACGATGCCGGCTCGACGAAATACACACGCATCGTCGACTTACTCATATTCCGCTTGCTTAGTAGCTTTACCCCCATACCACTGCAAGAACTTTATGCGTTTTCTGCTAATTATATGCCGATCTATCGTGCGTTGCTCGTCTCTCTAGCCGTTTCGAATCCACATTGCCAAGCGCGCCGTTTCCTAATAAGAAGAGCACTGCAAAATGCGCCACTTCTATGGCGCATCCACCAACCTTTACGAACGATTTATCATGTCCTTCTACGATTTCTTCTCGCTTTTGGGCGGCGTCGGTCTATTCCTATTTGGCATGTCGATGATGTCGACGGGGCTCAAAAACGCCGCCGGCAATCAGCTCAAAATATTCTCGAAATGACGACGAGCAACCGATTCGTCGCCGTCTTCATGGGCGTCCTCGTCACCATACTCATTCAGAG